>JAFZPO010000246.1 GCA_017550305.1 Clostridia bacterium | reverse complement strand
TCGGTGCATGGGCCCGTGGAATGTCTCTTTCCGACTGTCTGGATCTGGCAGCCCGCGCCTCCGCCCTGTGCGTCAGCCGCATGGGCACATCAAGCGCCATTCCTTCACTGGCAGAAACTGTCCACGCCAGTTTCAGCAAATGACAGCATTCAAATGAAGAGCAGCCGGACTGTGATCATCATCGTCCGGCTGCTGTTCTTTCTATTTTCGGTTTATACTTTTCCGAAGCACTTCGCGCACAGTGCGGTCTCCAAGCGTTTCTGTTCCCATATAGGCAGAGGATTGCGATGGTTTCCGCGCAGTTTGCGCATGGACATACTCATGAGTTTCTGTGCATCCGGAACCGTTTCCAGTGAAGGTGCGCAAGCGCGGATCAAAGCGCGCATTTCATCGTCCTTCGTCAGTTCATTCAGCGGGATATCGATCAGCAGGGGTTCCCACGGAGCCCGTTTGAATGATACGTGCAGCGCATACTCTCCCGCACCCACAGTGCACGTAACTGCACCATCGGCATGCTTCCATTCGAGAGCGCAGCCCGTCACCTCTGCCTCAGGCAGTACGAGTTCCGCTTCCGCACCGAAGGGTACGCTGATCTCCCAGTCAAGACTGTTCTCACCGGTCACCTTCCATGCGCTGCGCCAGCGGCCGACTGCCGACTCGTACGCGAAATCAAGTTTCCCAAGCCGCGGATCCGGATGCGGTGCCAGCCTTGCGCTGCGGAAACCCGCCTTAACGGGTGAAAGTCCCGCTGCATCACTGAATACCCACTCCATGATCGCTCCATAGGCATAATGGTTCAGCGAGTTCATGCCTGTGCCAGACAGATGCCCGTCGGGAAGCACCGAATTCCAGCGTTCCCACACCGTCGTTGCACCCATTTTGACTTCATACAGCCAGCCCGGATACTCTTCACGCAGGAAGAGATCATAAGCGCGGTTGTTCAGCCCGAAATGGCTCAGTACGCGGCACAGATAAGCCGTTCCGACAAACCCCGTACGCAACTCTCCATGCGATTCCTCAAAGGCACGGTCCAGCGCTTCCTGGAGCGCAGGCATGTCCTCGGGAGGCATCAGACCAAGGAACAGGCACAGCACATATGCCGTTTGTGTACGTACGGCAAGTCTTCCGCCCGAGGTACGGTATTCATGCCGGATCGAAGCAAGGATCTCTTCCTCACGGGTCCGCCAGCGTACGGCATCTTCCTTTTCCCCCAGTGCTTCAGCTGCCTGACGTGTCAGCTTTACTGAGTAATAATAGTATGCACTGGCAATAAAATACGCGTCTGTACCACCAACGCAGCTGTCCGCATAGGCAGCATCCAAAGCCAGCCAATCGGCAAAATGTGCTCCTGCCTGCCAGAGCCTGCGGCTGCCGGTCTGATCGTCCATATGGCACAGCCATTCAGACCACATGCGCATATTCGCGTATGTACGCCGCAACAATGCAAGATCGCCCGTGAAGCGGTAGAGGGTCCATGGAATGACAGCACCGGCATCCGCCCACGCACATGCAGGGCTTCCAAGCATATGGAAGGAAGGAACGACATGCGGTACAGCGCCTGCGCGGTCACGCTGCTCAGCAGCCATGTCATACAGATACTTGGCATAGAAAGCAGCGGCATCCGTCTGATACATCGCCGTAGCACAGAAGACCTGTGCATCCCCCGTCCATCCCATGCGCTCATCACGCTGCGGGCAATCGGTAGGTACATCGACAAAGTTACCTCGCTGCCCCCATACCGCATTCTGGGCAAAGCGGTTGACAAGTGAATTCCCCGTATCCAGAAAAGCGGTCTGCTGTATATCGGAGCAAAGTACGCAGCCAAGGAAATCCTTCAGGTCAGGTGTATCCCCAAATCCTATCAAGCGCACATACCGGAAACCGTAGAACGTGAAATGCGGCCGGGTCCAGCATTCGCTGCCGTCGCTGATATATGTGTATTCCTGCTTTGCAGAACGCAGATTGTCCTGATAAAAGCACCCATCCTGCAAGATCTCGCCGTATGCCAACTGATATGTATGCCCATACTTACCGGAAGCCCGGAAAGAGAGATATCCGCTGATCTCCTGTCCAAGATCGAGTACTGTTTCGCCAGCCGGTGTGTGCAGGACCTCCGCCGGGATAACCGTATGCGTCACGCGCACGGGCAGGCTCAGGCGTTCCGTCAGGCGTACAGTACCCAGCTGCGGCATCAGGCAAACAGGCTGCGCAGGCGCAGGCACAAGCGTCGCATCATACACTTCCCCGTCATAGATATTCGAAAAGCGTATCTGGCTCTGTTCTCCGAGCCAGGTATCATCCGAAACGATCACCTGTTCCTGTCCACCGGGCAGCAGGACATGGAGTTCGCAGATCAGTGCCTGGCGGTCACCATATATGGCTTTCTGGCCCTGGAACCCGAAGCGGCCTTTATACCAGCCGTCACCCAGCAGTACACTAAGCTCGTTTTCCGTACTGAGCAGGTCTGTTACATCATACGTCTGATACTGCATCCAGCGGTCATAATCATTGCAGTACGGTGTCAGGTATTCATCTCCGGCTTTTTCACCGTTGACATATGCCTCATATAGTCCAAGCCCGCAGATGTAGAGCCTTGCGGACAGGGGGCGCTGCGGAAGCGAAAAGCGTTTGAACAGCCGCGCATTGACAGTCTCGGGCTGCGGAGCGATCCACTGTCCCTGCCAGGCTTCCTCCATTTTACCAGTCTCGAACCAGGTCTCTGCGCTCTCCGTACGTTCACCGTTATCCGCAGTCACTGATACTTTCCATGTATAGTGCGTACGCGGGCGCAGCGGAAGCGGCGGCGTAAACCCGAGTGAATCGATCTGTGCGCTCTCACCCGAATCATATACAGGCACACTATCTGGACCGAATACACAGATCCGGGCCGAGACCTGCCGTTTCGCGCCATCACTGGCAACCTTATAGGAGAAGCTGGGATTGTTCAGCATGAACCCCAGCGGCCGCGTTACATGGTTGACCTGCAGATCATAGATCTTCATAGTTATATTCCTCCATTAGTCCTGCGTTTATTGTAGCATAGTTATGCAAGACAGGCAAGAAAACTCTGCATACAGGCACAAATCTCGCAGCGGCACGCATTCCCTGTTCTCATCATATGTTTGCTGCCAACAGCACTGCCGCCGGCATGATTAAGCCATGCCGGCGGCAGATCTGTATTCAAAGTAATTATCTCGTTTTTACGCCACAGCTTCTTTGGGCCTGATGCCAAGCTTGGTCATCAAAGCCTGCCAGCGCTTGCGACGCTTTTCGCGGCGTTCCAGACGCTCGCCCAGGTCACGCGCGCCAACACCATACACCAGGTACAGAATCAGGCCGCTGACCAGCATGATGAACACGGTCGACGCACAGCGGCGGCCGCTCGCATTAACATTGTAGCCGTCACGGCCTTCGTCATGTACCATGCTCTGGATGACCATAGCATAGGTCTTGCCGTAACTGGAGTGGAACGTAGCGCTCATATCATACTCCGTGAACAGCGCATTGAAGTTCAGTGCGAATACCGCCAATACGCTTGGCAGGACGATTGGCAGCTTGACACGCAGGAACGTGACCAGCGGCCCGGCACCCAGATTGCGTGCCGCCTCCTCCAGTTCCTCGTCGATCGCATAGAAAGCCGCCTTGCTCATGCGCAGGGCAAACGGAAGCTTGACCACCGTATATGCCATAATGATCAGGAACCGCACATTCTCTCTGAAGTATAGGTTGTAACGCACATCCATCAGCGCATTTCCGCCGATTCCGATACTGAACCAGTTTTCGCTGTTATAGAAAGTACGGTAACTGTAGCAGATCAGGATCGTAGGCAGCAGCCAGGGGAACAGCATGCAGTATTCCAGCACTGTGCTGCGCATCTTATTCTTGTTCTTGAAGATGTAGTTGACTGCCACCACCACGATAACGCAGGCTAAAGCGGCCGCTATGGCGGACATCACAAAGCTCAGCCGGATACCGCCTACCGTCTCCGCATTCGCGAACAAGCCGCTGATCGCGCCCGTCCTCGTGCGGTATTTGCCGCGGTTGGTCATGAACTCATAGTCCTGACTCCCGAAGAAATTGATCAGCGTGAACTGGTCAAGCTTCAGGGACTTCGCACGCAGTGACGGATAGTTTTGGAATGCGAAGAGCACGATCATGACCACAGGCGTCATATAGATGACGAACAGCACATATGCATAGATGTGTGCGAGCACATTCGCCAC
>JAFZPO010000245.1 GCA_017550305.1 Clostridia bacterium | reverse complement strand
GCAATGGGAAAAGCCTGCTCATATCCGCATTCTTCCGCACTGCCCAGCCGCAGCATCACACGTTCGCATCCCTCAGCGCCGCCGTACAGAGTATACGGAACATGCGGCAGTGACGGCAGTGAACGTATCAGTGCGTCCTGCGCAGCAAGGTCCAGGAAGTTCGTGAACACCCAGGTCTGACGTGCGTCATACCTTGCAAAAAGTTCAGCGAACCGCTTCTCCCATTCTTTCTCCATTTTGCCTCCAGTGTGGATACTGTAAGCTTAAACTCAGGCGAAAAAATACAATTAGTGGTAATCGTCAGTCTGCGCGCGGCAGATTCCACTTAAATGTGGCGGACAGCAGACGTACTGCGGTAATGGTGACCGCGCCGATCAGCATGGCGTAGACCTGTCCCAGAGGCTTCCACAGCAGTGCGCACAGCAGCGTACCTGCAAGTGACGCGCAGGCATAGATATCCTTGACAAAGATATAGGGCGTTTCCCCTGCCAGCACGTCACGGAGCACCCCGCCGCCGACGCCGCTGAGCCCCCCGACGAACACGGTCAGAAATATCCCGGCTTCCGGTCTGGCAGTATATGCAATACTCACTCCGACCACACTGAATACGGCCAGTCCCAGCGAGTCCATTACCAGCATGGCCGTCTGATATGCCATATGATTGCCTGTCAGGTAATAGCGTACAGGGCGGATAAAGATAATGACAGAGATCAGCGCGGCTGTCAATGCATATACCGGATTACGGAATGTCGACGGCGGAGTCGCGCCCAGCAGCAGATCACGGATAATGCCGCCGCCGACTGAAGTGATCAGGGCAAGCATGCATACACCGAAGATATCCATCTTTTTACGGATAGCAAGCAGGGCACCGCTGGCAGCAAAAGCCACTGTACCGATCATCTCCAGAACAAAAACAAACGCGCCCATAGCTTCCTCCAAATAATACTCCGCTGCGATAATATCACGGGTCACGCTGAATGACAAGATATGGCAAAAGATTCCGGACAAAAAGGAAACAAAGTCTTCCCGTCGAATATGCAAATGCAGAAAGGAGCGCCCTATGAACACTCTGCATTTTGCCTATGCCGTCGAGGTCGAACGCTGCGGATCCATTACGCAGGCAGCCGAAAACCTGTACATGGCGCAGCCCAATCTGAGCAAGGCCATCAAAGAGCTGGAAGATACCCTGGGCTTTGCCATTTTTTCACGCACCTCACGGGGCGTAATTCCAACCGCGCGCGGGCGTGAGTTCCTTGTCTATGCCCGTGCAGTACTTGCCCAGGTGCAAAAGATGGAAGCGCTCAGCGGGCACCATGATGACAATGTGCAGCGTTTCAGCCTTGCCATGCCGCACAGCGGATACATTGCCGAGTGCTTCTCCCATTTGATCGGTTCCCTCGATAGGAGCCGGTCCATGGACATCCGTGTCCGCGAAGCAGGCGCCCTTCATGCCATCAACGATGTGGCTGACGGGCAGTTCCAGCTGGCGGTGATCCGCTGGCCGGCTGCACAGGAAGAAGTCTTCACCGACTATCTGCGTGAAATAGGGCTCACATGGCAGCCCATCTGGGAATATGACGCTCTGCTGCTGACCTCGCGCAATCATCCGCTCGTTTCCCAAGAAGTCATCTCCCCCGAAATGTTTGTTCCGTATCCGGAAGTCATTTATGGTGACGCAGCCGTCCCCCATCAGCCGCCGCGGCGTGAGGAAACAGACACGACGCGTATCGTGGTCTATGAACGTCAGTCGCAGCTTGAACTGCTCAGCCATGTCCAGGATGCCTATATGTGGGCTTCCCCCGAAACGGAAGCCGCCCTGCGGCGTTTCGATCTCGTCCAGCGTCCGTGCCCTGAAAGCGGCCTGCGCTTCCAGGATGTCCTCATCTATCCGGCTGCCTATACACTTTCGCAGCTGGACTGCCGGTTCATTGATCTGCTTGAACAGGCCAAGGCACAGATGAGCCGTCAGTTTTTACGGTAAAATGTTTTTTGAATGTTTTTCACTCATCCTCTATTGACAGTATCAGGACGGCATGATAATTTAAAAACACATTCAGAAACCTTTGACGAAGACGAGTAATTCGTTCTCGACCCTCACAGAGAGCCGCTGATGGTGGAAATGCGGCAGGAATGCGGAACGAACGAATGGACTTCCGAGGGCGGCCGAAAGCGCGGGAGCGCAAGTAGCAGCCGACGGGGACCGTACCCGTTATCAGCGCGGCGCATATCATGTGTATGCGAAACAGAGCGCGCCTTTTATAGGCGAAACTGAGTGGCACCGCGGAAATCCCGCCTCAGTGTACGTAATCCGTACACCGAGGCGTTTTTCATTTCAAAAAATCAATGATTGTAAAAAATGAAAGGAAGGTATCCCCCATGAAAAAGCTGCTTGCAATCGTTCTTTCCCTGATCCTGATTGTATCCGCCGTTTCCTTCGCTTCCGCCGAAGGCAAGACCTCCTACAAGATCGGTATTGCCAATCTGGTGGATGATCCTTCTCTGATCCAGATCTACGAGAATATCGTTACCGGTCTGCATGCGCTCGAGGATAAATGCCAGGTCACCTTTGACATCCGTTATGAAAACTGCAACCTCGACTTTACCGTCCTTGACCAGATCATCGCCGATTTCATCACTGACGATGTCGACCTGATGTTCGGTATCACCACGCCGGTAGCCAAGGCTATGATGACCGCTACCGAGGACAACGGCATCCCCGTGGTCTTTGCCGCCGTTTCCGATCCTGTCGGTTCACAGCTGGTGGAGAGCATGGAAGTACCCGGCGGGAACGTGACCGGTTCTTCCGATGCACTGAATACCAATGCGATCTTTGACCTGATCTTCACCTATAAGCCCGAAGCCCAGAAGATCGCGCTGCTGTACAATCCCTCCGAGGATGCTTCCACGCTGCCGATCGCAGATGCGAAGGTGCTGCTGGACAGCAAGGGCGTCAGCTATATCGAATACCCCGGCACCAATACTCCCGAAGTCCAGCTGGCGGTCGACGCGCTGATCCAGGACGGTGTGGATGCCGTATTCACTCCTACCGACAACACCATTCAGGTCGCCGAGCCCGCGATCTCCGAAGCAATGGCTGAAGCAGGCATTGCACACTTCGCCGGAGCTGACTCCTTCGCCCTGGTCGGTGCCTTCGTCGGCTATGGCGTGGATTATGCCGAACTGGGCCGTGCCACTGCCCTGTATGCCGAGGAGATCCTGATCAACGGCGCTTCTCCCGCGGAACTTCCCGTACGCACGTTTGACAACGGCAAGGCCACTGTCAACACCGACGTCTGCGAAACATTGGGAATCACCTATGAAGATATCGCCGCCGCTTTCGAGCCCTTCTGCACCAAAGTGGAATCCATCGAGACCGGCGACAGCTTTGCCAACTGACATACACTGCGGCAGGAGGCTGTCCTCCTGCCGCAGATCTCCTGATCACACTTTCCGGAGCGCATTATGAGTCTTGACAAAATCCTATCCCTAGTGCAAACATCGCTGGAACTGGGCCTGATCAGCTCGCTGACGGTACTGGCCCTGTTCCTCAGTTATTCCATGCTGAATGTCTGCGATCTGTCCACTGACGGCTGCTATACGCTTGGCGCCGCTGTCGGCACGCTGGTCGCTCTTTCCGGCCATCCCTGGCTGTCGCTGCCTGCCGCCATGCTAGCAGGCATGCTCAGCGGCGGCGTGACGGCAGTACTGCAGACACGCATGGGTGTTCAGAGCCTGCTCGCTGGTATTGTCGTCAATACAGCCCTGTATTCCGTCAACCTGCTTCTGACCGGCAATAAGGCGCAGCTCTCGCTCAACAAGACAACGACAATTTTCACGATCGCCAAGGACGGGCTCAAAGGAACTGTGCTCGGTGATCAGTACAAGCTCATCGTTCTTCTGATCGTAGTGGCGCTGGTCATCGTATTTCTCAGCCTGTTCCTGCGCACGCGCCTGGGCCTGTCCATCCGCGCGACCGGCAGTAATGCCGATATGGTGCGCTCCTCTTCCATTAATCCGATCTTCACTACCACCGTCGGCCTGTGCGTATCCAATTCTTTCACCGCACTGTCCGGGTGTCTCATGGCACAGCAGCAGAAGTCCTTTGATATCAACATGGCCAGCAGCGGTGTTCTGACGGTTTCGCTGGCTTCGCTGCTGATCGGCGGTGTATTCTTCGGCCGCAGCAAGAGCATCCCGTTGCGCGCGGTCGGCGCTGTGCTCGGCGCTTTTATTTTCCGCCTGGTCTATGCATTGGCGCTGCGCCTGCACATGCCCGCCTTCATGCTGAAGGCCGTTTCCGCTGTCATCGTTGTCCTCGCCATCTCGGGTCCCTATCTAAAAACACAGCTGGGCCTGCTGCGCCGCCGCAGCCGCGCCACCCGCGGAGAGGAGGCAGGCTGATGCTTAAGCTTCAGAATGTCAGCAAGACCTTCCATCCCGGCACGCCTGATGCGCGTCTGGCCCTGGACCGCGTGAATCTCCATGTAAAGCCCGGCGATTTCATCAGCATCATCGGAGCCAACGGCGCCGGAAAATCCACGCTGTTCAATGCGGTCTGCGGAAGCTTTTTCACAGATGAAGGTGCCATCTTCCTCGACGGCAAAAACATCACCATGCTGCCTGAGCACAAGCGTGCACGCGTGATCGGGCGCCTGTTCCAGGATCCCATGCGCGGAAGCGCCCCGGACATGAGCATTGAGGAAAACCTCGCTCTGGCTGCCGGCCGCGGCGGCTGGTTCTCGCACATCACAGCAGCCGACCGCCGCGCTTTCCGCGAACGCTTAAGCCTCCTGGGGATGGGGCTTGAGGACCGGATGCGCCAGCCCGTCGGCCTGCTTTCCGGCGGCCAGCGTCAGGCGCTGACCCTGCTGATGGCAACCTATAATGCTCCCAAGCTGCTCCTTCTGGATGAACACACTGCCGCGCTTGACCCGGGCACTGCCGAGAAGGTCCTGAACCTGACCCGCAGTATTGTGGAAGAAGGCCATATCACATGTCTCATGATCACGCATAACATGCAGTCCGCTCTGGATCTCGGCAACCGTACACTGATGATGGACCGCGGCCGGATCATTTACGACGTGACGGGCGAAGAACGTGCCGGCCTGACCGTAAAAGACCTGACGGACAAATTCCGTCAGGCCAGCGGCCGCGCGCTGGATAATGACCGGATGCTCCTTGAAAACTGACGCAGGCGGCATCCCGCCACACCGGAAACCGGTCCAAACGACGCTCCCCCTGAAGTGATGTCAGCTTCAGGGGGAGCATTCTATATCAGGGAAAGCGCACGCGATCTCTTATTCCTGCTCTTTCTCTTCCTTGATCATTTTATCAACAAGCCTGAACAGCGGATCACATACGATCTCATTGATCCGGTTGGAACCGTTGAACATCACGGCCGCGCAAAGATTCTCTTTCAATGAGAGCGTCCAATAGGCGATAAAGCATTCATTGCCTCCGGTATGCCCAACCTGATCGGGAATATCGTCATCCTGTCCGATGCAGAGGCCGTACCCATCCATGACCGGTGTCACCATGCGCTGCGCGGTCTCTTTTTTAAGCAGACCGCCCTCGCGGACGCTTTGGGAAAGGGCGATACCGAGCTTCACAAGCTCGGTTGGTGTTGTCCACATACCTGCCGCGGCATGCTCCGGATAATAGTGATAGCCATGTCTGGGGTCTTCCTTGTAAGCGAGCCGCCCACCGAAGGCCGCGTTGGCGACAAGCTCATCGTCCAGCGGCTGGAAGTAACCGGTCCGCTTCAGCCCTAAGGGCTCCGCTATCTCCTTCTGGAAGGCTTCGCGCAGGCTCGTTCCCGTAAGGCGTGTGAAAGCGAGCTCGGCCAGAGTGATACCGCCGCCAGAATACATATGCTGCTTCCCGTAAGGCTTGATCCTGCGGAGTCTCGGCGTATTGCCGCGTCCGGAAAGCACATCCTCCAGAGACAGCAGCGGTGCATCCGCGCGATAACCGGGGAAGCCATGTACATTATAGCCCGCAGTATGGCTGAGCAGCGCAGGGAAGGTCAGCGGCCCCCTGGCATAGTCTGAGACGACTCCCGAGATGTCCGCGTCCAGGTCGATAAGCCCCTTGTCAGCATACCGGAGCAGCGTCATCGCGAACATGGGCTTGCTGATGGACGCAGCCTGGAACAGCATATCCGGGTTCACGGGACGTTCCTCTCCGAATCGCCCGCTGCCTGAGCAGTAGGTCTGTATATCTTCCCCGTCACCGATCGCAAAGCTCACGCCATAACCCCGCTTTCCACTGATATGCAGGAGGCGCTCCACGTCAGTGCCATAATATGTTCTGACTGTCCTGTTCGGGCCTTGCAGCATCCGCATCAGGACAGCTTCTTCTTCGTTGATGACACCGGTCTCCCGAAAGCCCGCCTTATGATAGATATGCAAGCCCCGGGCGTTTTCCGGTTCGGTGGACAGATAGATCCTGTCTGCACCGTTCTTTTTGAAATAACGGAGGATCTCCTGCAGTGCTGCCTGGCCATAGCCCTTGTCCTGCTCACTCTTGTCGATCATGAAGCGCCAGAGCCAGTACCGCTCATCCAGCTCTTCATTCTCCGGATCAAAGGCGAACATGCAGAAGCCCACCGGCTTTCCGTCCGCGCAGATGGCAAACGGGCGCGCACTGCCCGGATTCTCCGCATTCGCCTCGTCAGCCTGTCTCAGGGAAACATCATTAGGAGCAACGAAAGGCTGGTCGTCACGTACGGAAAGCGCCAACACGGCTTCTCTGTTATCTTCGCTCACGGGTATCAGTCTGATTCTCATCTTGTTCCTCCCCGGCTGCGCAGATCAGCGCGCAGTCAATCTCTTATTTGTATGCGGCTGGAAAAAGGCATAGAAAAACCGCAGCGGAGCAGAATCTGTATCTGGCCCTACCCTGCGGTCTTCACCATCCGAAAGTCACTCAAAACATCGCAGTATGCCGTCCGGGCATATCCGTTCCTGAATTATTCCAGGTTTTCGATCATCTGCGTCAATGTCTGAAGGCCAACGGCAAATCCGTGCGAATTATCCAGCCGGTAATCCGCGCAGGCACGGTAATACCCGATACGTTCGTTATACTGGTCAATCACATTCTCATGGGAGCCGCCTGCCAGCGTAGGACGGCGTTCCATCTTGATATCACTGAGTATCTGGTCCAGCGGGCGGTCCACATGGATGATCACGCCAAGGTTCTGCATGAGCTGGACATTTTCCTGGACTGTAGGCAGTCCGCCGCCCGTCGAAACAACACACGGCGGCTTCCCGACCAGTTCCATCAGCACACCGGATTCCGCATTGCGGAAAAAAGCTTCGCCGAAGGACTGAAATATCTCTATTACCGACATGCCCATGATCTCGCTCACGCGCTGGTCAGTATCTACGAACGGGATATTCAGATTGGTCGCCAAACGCCGGCCCAGGCTCGTCTTGCCCGCACCGGCCATACCTACAAGGAAAATGTGCATATTCACCATCGTATGCAGTGCCTCCCCGGATTTGTTGAAAGCATATCACAAAAGCGCCTTGAGTGCAAATCGTTTCTGCATTCTTCGGTGGCAACAACATGAGTAAATAAAAAGAGAAAAAGGAGAGCGCCGCATTCAGCGTTCTCCCTGCTGTATTACCTTACCATGCCGCACGCTGTACCGGATGACGGGCATATGTTTCGGTGAAGTTCTTACGGAAGTCGTCCTGTACCTCACCGCCGCCCAGCCAGACTGCTTCCAGCGCAGCGCCGTATACTGCCGGCACCTCCAGCAACGTCAGTTCGCATCCCTGCGGTGCACGCTGGCGAACGGCCGCGGCATACTCGGGATGATGCATGAAGATACCGCCGCCCATCACGCCGCGGAAAGGCTTGCCCATAAAGTGGTACGCTGTCTCCATCGCTTCAGCAAAATAATCAACACCGTCATTGAAAATCTTCTCAGCGACCGCATCGCCCTGCGCACGGGCTGCAAACACCGTGTGCGCAAAGGAAGAGATATATGCGCGTCCGCCCGAATAGATGACCGGCAGATGCTCCTGCACCGTTTCACCGATCTCATTCTCAACGATCTGCGTCAGAAGGGTCTTGGGACCGCGGCCGTCACGGTCACGCTGCGCGGCGATCAGCGCCTGCTGTCCAAGGACATAGCCGCTGCCGCCCGTATCCAGCATATAGCCGCTGCTGCCGATAAAGTGACGGTGCTTGCCGGCTTGGCGCACGCAGCAGTAGGAACCGGTACCGGAGATCAGGCAAACGCCGTCTTCCTTGCCCAGTACAGCCGCCATTACACTGCTGACCACGTTATCCAGATGGCAGCGCACGCCATTGGAGTGGCGGGCAACCGCCCGCTCGATCTCAGGATAGAAATAAACGACAGAGACGCTGCCGAAAACTGCGCCGAGCTTTCCGCCCGCGGGAATATGGACCTTCAGCGAATCAACCGCCGCACAGATGCGGTTGCTGGCTTCCGTAGGGCCTATATCCAGGGCGTTGGCTCCGCGGCCGAACTCGCGTGCGAGCACAGTTCCCGTTTCATCAAAAAGAACGCAGTCCGTCTTGTTACCGCCGGCATCAATCGCGATATAGTATTTCATACTTCCCCTCCGTATCAGCTCCGCGACGGAGCGCTTGTTGCTATAGGTCAATAATATGCCATCCGCACTATTTTGTCAAGGCATAATTAGATAACGAAAGATCGTTTTGTACCGGGGTGAAAGGAGAACGTTATTCTCCGCGCCAGAAGCGGGGTATATGCCCTTTCTCATCCGGTGCCAGGAATGCATCCGGTACCTGCTGGTCGCAGATGATGTCATCCATCTCGTTTACACGGCCGATCACATAGAAATAATCGCGGCCGATCTTGTTGCCGGCTGCCATGAACACACGCCGCTTGGCATGCGCAAAAATCAGCTGGCGCAGCTGCGCTTCCTCCACGGAGGAATCGGTCATACGCCCGTCCTCGGTCACACCGCGGCACGAGAAGAAGAAGATATCCGCATTCAGACGCCGGATCATTTCCTGGGCATGCTCGCCGATCATGGAATAGCTGTTGTCGATCATCAGGCCGCCGGTCA
Organism: Clostridia bacterium; assembly: GCA_017550305.1. Classification (GTDB taxonomy): domain Bacteria; phylum Bacillota; class Clostridia; order Christensenellales; family Aristaeellaceae; genus SFMI01. The sequence goes on along the minus strand of JAFZPO010000245.1, from coordinate 3,578 downwards.
GATAGGTCTTGATATGCCTTTCCCCCAGTGCCATGGCCGTTTTGAGGCCGCTGGTGATCGCCACCACGTTCTTGAAATCCTTCAGGTACGGGATCATGCTGTATACCGTGCTCGATGCATCCAGAACGATCACATCGTTCTCCTGTACCAGCGCGGCTGCCGTCCGTCCGATACGATGTTTGGCCTCCATCGCCTCAGTCTCACGCATCAGCAGCGGCACATCGCGGTTGCCGCCCACCAGTACCGCACCGCCGTACACGCGGCGCACTACGCCCTCTTTTTCAAGCGCGTTCAGGTCGCGGCGTACTGTCGCCTCACTGACAAACAGGCGTTTCGCGATCTCGTTCACCGATATCATTCGCCCGCCGTGCAGCAGACGGATGATCTGCTCATGCCGTTCCTCTTCAAACATGGGTCATATTCACCTTCTCTCACTGCCTATTATACGTTCTCCGTCTCGGAAACGCAATTCATTTCTGATCATCTTTGTTCATTTATGCGCATTTTCCCGCACATATCGCCAATCTTCCGGCGCAGATTGACAAATAGGGCGGAAAAAGCTACAATATCGCCGGATAATAACCCAATTTTAATAAGAAAAGGATCGTGATCTGCCATGATCGATTTCTCCAAAGCCTCCCTGAGCACTCTGATCGCCAAGGGCGGTTACGATTGTGACTGCGGCCGCCATCATGAAATGCCCATGGACTTCCTCTGCATCCGTCCCGGTGCCGTGGAGACCATTCCCGAAGCCCTCAAGGCAGTCGGCGGAACCAAGCCCTTCATCGTCTGCGACGTGAACACCAAGGCTGCGGCCTGGAGCTTTGTCGAGCCCGTGCTGGCCAAGGCCGGCATCGAATACAAGATGTACTGCTTCCCCATGGAGCATGTTGAGCCCGATGAGTACGCCGTCGGTTCCCTGACGATGGCCTTTGATCCCACCTGCGACTGCGTGATGGGCATCGGCTCCGGCGTGATCAACGACTGCTGCAAGGTCCTGTGCCATGCTGTCGGCGTCAAGCAGCTGATCGTAGGCACCGCCCCGTCCATGGACGGCTACGCCAGCAACTCCTCCTCCATGATCCGCGAGCGCATCAAGGTCTCTCTGTACAACGCCGCTCCCGCCGCGATCATCTGCGATATCGATATCATCAAGAATGCCCCCATGCGCATGCTGTGGGCGGGCTTCGGCGATATGCTGGCCAAGTACATCGCCATCTGCGAGTGGCGCATCTCCCACCTGGTCACCGGCGAATACTACTGCGAGAACATTGCCGGCCTCATGCGCTCCAGCCTGAAGAAGATCGTCGACAACGCCCCCGGTCTCAAGGTCCGTGACGAAAAAGCCGTACAGGCCACAGTCGAAGGCCTAGTACTGAGCGGTGTGGCCATGAGCTATGCCGGCGTCAGCCGTCCCGCCAGCGGTCTGGAGCACTACTTCAGCCATCTGTGGGAAATGATGGCCCTCGACCGTGGCACGCCCTATGAACTGCACGGCATCCAGGTCGGCGTAGGCACGCTGCAGACCCTGAAGCTGTACGACAAGATCCGCAAGATGAAGCCCGACCGTTCCACTGCCGAGAACTTCATCAACTCCTTCAGCAATGAGGAGTGGGAAGCCCTCATCCGCAGCATCTTCGGCAAGGCAGCTGAGACCGTCATCTGGCAGGAGCACAACGTATTCCATAAGAACGACAAGGCGCGCCATGCAGCCCGTCTTGAGAAAGTCATCAACGGCTGGGACGAGATCCAGCGCTTCATCGCTGAGGAACTGCCCCCGACCGAAACGATCGCCGCCATGATGAAGGACCTGGGCATGCCCATGGTTCCCGCCGACATCAACATCAGCCGCGAAGATACCGTGAAAGCTTTCCACGGTTCCCGTGATATCCGCGACAAGTACATGTCCTGCTCCATGCTGTGGGACATGGGCGTGCTCTACACCACCGAGCTGCCCGAATAACGCTTCACTTTCAAGGCTGCTCCGGCAGCCTTTTTTTGTGCAAAAAAACGGACAGGCACATCACCCTGTCCGCAGGTTAACCTTATATCATTGAGTTTCCGTACTGCTTTCGCTGTTTTCGTTCCCAGGCAGCTGCGCGAGCACGACCGCGCAGAGCATCAGTGCACATCCGATCAGTTCACGCACGGTCATCGTCTCATGCAGCAGCACAGCGCCTAAAGCTGCCGCAAACACGGATTCCAGAGACAGGATCAGCGACGCCATTGCTGGCGGCACATGCCTTTGTCCAAGGATCTGCAGGGTATACCCCACCGCGCTTGACATCACGCCGGCATAGATGATCAGCCAGCGTACCTGCCAGATCTCCTCGAATGTCGGCTTCTCCACGATGACCGCCATTGGGAGCGGAATCAGGCCGGCAACAAAAAACTGCAGGCAGCTGAGCATCAGCGTATCGCAGCCCGCGCCATAGCGGTCGATGATCACGATATGCACGGCAGAGAGTGCAGCGCAGACAAGCATCAGCATGTCGCCGATACTGACCGAAAAGCGTCCGACTGAAGACAGAAGATACAGACCGATCACCGCCAGCACGACGCCGATCCACACCTTGATCCCGACCTTGCGGCCGAGGAAGATGCCGAGCACCGGCACCAGCACGACATACAGCGAACTGATGAATCCCGCCCTGCCTGCCGGCGTAGTCTTAAGCCCGATCTGCTGCGCAAGGCACGCGCAACCGACCAGCAGTCCGCAGCTCAGCGCAAACCCGAGATGCGGCATACGCCACGCGCTCCCGCGGCGCTTTTTGCTTGCGAGTGCCATCGGCAGCAAAACTACGCTTGCCAGCAGCGTACGTACTGACTGGAAGGTGTAGGGGCCAAGATAAGACATGCCTGACCGCTGTACCACGAACGCCATGCCCCAGATCAGCGACGTCAAAAGCAGCATCAGGCTTCCACCTGCTTTTTTCATACCTGGGTATTCTATCATATTTCAACATGCGTTTCAATAATACGGCAACCTTGTTTTTTTTCGTTTTCTCTGTTATGATGAAAGCAGAAAAAAACGTATGAAGGAGGTACTCCTCATGCTTTATTCTGCGCCGGACGCTACAGTGCGTTCTCAGTTTCATTCCGGTGAAAGCGGCGATGTATACCGCTGGATGGGTGCACACAAGACCACGCTCAGCGGCGAGGAATGGCAGTTCACCGTCTGGGCACCGCATGCCATCAATGTTTATGTAACAGGCGAGTTCTGCTCCTGGCAGCGGGAAGCATATCCCATGCAGAAGCAGTTTGACGGGACGTGGGAACTGCGCCTGCCTGCCAAGCTGTTTGATGCCGAAGCCCAGGGGCGCTATGATTTCAATGCCAAAGAGAGGATGCTTGCCTACAAGTATGCCATCCAGTGCGCGGACGGCAGCTGGCATCTGCGTGCCGATCCCTACGCCTTCAGCAGTGAGAACCGCCCGAACACCGCGAGCCGGCTGTGCGACATCGGCGGGTATGAGTGGCATGATGAAGCCTGGATGAAGCGCCGTGCGAGCCAGGATCTGTGCCACGGCCCGATGAACATCTATGAAATGCATCTGGGCAGCTGGAAGCGTCACAGT
>JAFZPO010000006.1 GCA_017550305.1 Clostridia bacterium | reverse complement strand
GCAAGGTCAAAAGTTTGACTTACTTTGACCTTCAAGATTATTATAGACCTTTCTGCACAGATGTCAAGCGTTTCGGTAAAAAATGTTGCTGTCTTTCAATGCTTTATTATTTCCTCCTGCCCTCTTGGTTTCCGAGCAACAAAAAAGCGCCGGCTGCGGCCGGCGCATATGGGATTTGGTATTATTCCTCTTCTTCCTCTTCGGGCAGTTCGGCGTTGTGATATACGTCCGCGACGTCGTCGTTCTCGTCCAGCATATCGAGCAGTTTTTCGATCTTCGCGACTGTATCGGGATCATCGACCGCCACAGTGTTCTGCGGGATCATCTTCTTGTCTGCAGAGAGGAAGGACAGGCCCTGGTTCTCCAGCGCTTCACGCACAGCGGAGAAATCGTTGGGCGCACAGTAGATGACGAACACATCGTCCTGCACCTTCACGTCTTCGGCACCGGCATCCAGCGCCATCATCATCATTTCATCCTCGTCCATACCGGGGCCGCGCTCAACTACGAATTCGCCCTTGTTGTCGAACATGTAGCTGACGCTGCCGGGCGTACCCAGGCTGCCGCCGTTCTTGTCAAAGATATGGCGCACATCGGCGCTGGTGCGGTTACGGTTATCCGTCACGATGTTGCAGATGATCGCAACGCCGCCGGGAGCATAGCCTTCATAAACGATTTCTTCATAGGACATGCCGCTGCCTTCACCAGCTGCCTTCTTGATGGAACGCTGAATGTTATCATTGGGCATGTTATTGGCTTTGGCCTTTGCGATCACGTCGCGCAGCTTGCCGTTGCTTTCCGGATTGGCGCCGCCTTCGCGTACGGCGATGGCGATCTCACGGCCGATCTTGGTAAAAATTTTGCCGCGCGCAGCGTCGGCCTTGCCTTTTTTCGCCTGAATATTATGCCATTTGGAATGACCTGACATATAGGATCCCCCTCAGTATTCGAATTATCTTGAAAAGTATAGCACTAAACGGCGCGTCCGTCAATTTCTGTGCCAAAAAAACGTCGTCCGGCCATCATTCTGTCTGCACGTACTCCAGGTATTCTTCCAGACACAGTCCGCTTTCCTTCATGTTCATGCTGTGCTCAGTACCTACATAGCGGATATGCCATTCCTCTCCCAGGAACCCGGTAATATCCTTTTTGTCATCCGTATAACGGATAATGAATCCATACTCCCAGCAATGCTCGTGCAGCCATTTGCACTGCTCGGTGAACTTGAACGTCTGCCCGGGCACAGTCATATCAAAAGCCAGGCCCGTATGGTGTTCGCTGGAACCCGGATCAGCGACTGTCTGACGCGCCGCGCTTTCCGCTTTGGAACGGCTCAGGCCGTTCTTTTCCATATAGCTCTTGATATTTTCCTCAAGGATATCCTGCTGATCGGCAAAGCTGCGGTAGGCAGCGCTGATCTGCCAGTTGGTTATGCCATCCGCCTTGGCAGCGGTCAGCATTTTTATCAGTGCATCCGTTGCTTCACGCACAGCCTGCATGCCCGAATACTTGATTTTGACCAGGCTGCTGTCGCAGTAGGTGTTCAGGTCCACCAGGTCTGCAGGCACAAAATCGGCATCCACCGGATGTTCCTTGTTGACCAGCATGGGCAAACTTCCGCTCAGGACACGGATGGGTTCAGGCGTCGGTATGATCACGATTGCATGGGCGGCATCCGAATACAGCATTGTCAGCGTCTTCATGCCCGCGATCCCGTCTGCGTCCAGACCATGCTGCTTCTGGAACAGCGTAACGGCGCTCTTTGTCCCTTTGCCGAAGTCACCATCCACTTTACCGGTATAATAACCCAGTTCCTGCAGTCTCGTCTGCAGCCGTTTTACAGCCTCACCCTGAGCACCGGAAGACAATGTGCTGTATTCAGGCGTGGGCGACGGTGTCGCTGTCGGTACAAAAGTCTGCGCCGCCGTATTGTACAGCAGTGCAAGCGTTGATTCACCGGCGATCCCGTCCGCAGTGATCCCATGCTGACGCTGGAAGGCTTCTACTGCCGTACGCGTACCGCCGCCGAACTGGCCGTCTACTTCGCCGCTGTAATACCCGAGCTCCTGAAGCCGCATCTGCAGCTGTTTGACCTCAATGCCGACCGAATTCATCTGCAGCACAAGCGGCGTGGGCGTAGAGGTAGGAAAAGCAGGATTCTCCGTAATAAGGACCGTACGCGGCGTAATGGACGGCGTAGGAGTGATCCTCGCCTCGCGCACATATGCCTGCTGGTTGCTCAGGGCAGCTATACCCACCCCGAATATTGCGACCACCAACAGCACGATCAGTACAATCCCTACCGGAGAGATGCCGGTCCTTTTCTTTCTCATTGCCTTTCCTCCCGCGTAAAAACGCGGTCTCAGTATACCGCCGCGCACTCTTTCTGTCAATTTGCGCATTGTTTCACAATGCCCGATATGCTATGATGAATTGTAAATCATTGGGACGAGGTGACGCCTGTGCGCAGGAAAGCCGTATTGTTCGATCTGGACGGAACGCTGATCAATTCCCTGCCCGATATTTCCGGCTGCATGAACACCGTGCTGGAGCGGCATGGCCTTCCGGTTCATCCGCAGAATGCCTACCGCCTTTTTATCGGCAATGGGTCGCGTGTCATGGCCGGACGCGCCGCAGGTAATGTTCCTGCCGAAACAGTTGAAGCCCTGTATGCCGATTACTGCCCGCTCTATGCGGCGCACTGCTATGACCTCTCCTATGTATATGACGGAATGAGAGAATTGCTGGCTGCGCTCCGCAGCGACGGTATGCGCCTGGCTGTCTTTTCCAACAAGGAAGATCCGGACGTACTGAGTATGATCAATCACTATTTTCCTGCAGGCATATTTGAAGTCATACGCGGCCATCTGCCCCACATGCCGCTCAAGCCGGATCCGGCCGGCGCTCTCGCGATTGCAGCCGAAATGGGCGTCGATCCGGCAGAATGCTGGTATCTGGGCGATACCGCTGTTGATATCAATACCTGTCATGCCGCAGGCATGGAACTGATCGCCGTTTCCTGGGGATTTCGCAGTGTCGAGGAACTCATTGCCGCAGGTGCCGAGCGCATCGTCGCCAAGCCCGCACAGGCACTTGAAGTGATTCGTGCTGAAGGCTGATCATTTTACATTTCCAGGGCAGTGCACTGGCATTGCCTTTTTTGATTGTCCGCGGTAAAATAGGACATCCCCTTGGAAAGGAAGTTTTGAATGAAACATCTGCAACGTCTCATAGCACTGCTGTGCCTGCTGATACTGCTGCCTGCCGTTGTGCTGGCTGACGGTATCATTACCGTCAATGCCGCGGAATACCCCGTGACCCGCGACGGCTGGTACAGCACGATGGAAGAGGTAGCTGTCTATATTTCCGAATTCGGCCGTCTGCCCGGGAATTATATAACAAAGAATGATGCGACAAAGCTCGGCTGGGACAAGAGTTCCGGCAGCCTCTGGCGCGTTGCCCCCGGAAAATCCATCGGCGGCGACCGCTACGGCGATTATGAACGGCAGCTGCCAGCAAAAAACGGCCGGACATGGAAGGAATGTGATATCGATTACGGCGGAAAGACCCGCAACGGAAAACGCATCGTCTTTTCCAGTGACGGACTGATCTATTATACTTCCGATCATTACTCCTCTTTCTCTGAAGTACGGGTCATCCGCGCTACTGCGACACCGCGCGTCACCGCTACACCGCGTGCGACTGCCACACCGTCGCCTACCGCGTCTCCAGAGCCAACACCCATCGTGGTTGAAGAAGATGGTCTGTATACATCACGCGATGAAGTGGCCCTGTACATCTATGAATACTGGGGGCTTCCCGCCAACTACATCACCAAGGAAGAAGCACGAGAACTGGGTTGGAACAGCAAGAAGGACAATCTTGACATTGTCGCTCCCGGCTATACCATCGGCGGCGATGAGTTCATGAACCGCGAAGGCCTGCTGCCCGCGACCGAAACACGGACTTGGTATGAATGCGATGTCAACCGTGACGACGGCAAACGCAGCAGCGAGCGCATCGTCTTCTCGAGCGACGGGCTGATCTACTTCAGCGATGACGGGTTTAAGAGCTTTGTGCAGCTGTATTAAGGAGGACAAAACAAATGAAGCTTACTCTTGATCTTCGCACGCTTGCCACTCCGGCTGCCATTCAGAATTATCTCATGGAAGCGCTGTCCTTCCCGGACTATTACGGCAAAAACCTGGATGCCCTTCACGATATGCTAACAAGCTGGCCCTACAGCACGAATTTCGTACTGCGCTTTCCTTCGGATCCCGAACCGGAAGCTGCCGCCTATCTGCCGCGGCTTTTGCGGGTATTTGAGGACTCCGCGGAAGAAAACCGTTCCATCAAGGTTTCTGTACGCCGCTGAACGCAATTGACAATAAACTGCCATACTGCTATACTTTTCTCACCTGCACGGGGGTATCTGATGTCCCGGGCGGGTGATTTTGCGTACAGGAACGGAGGAAAACCGTGCTGAAGCGAGTGCTTGACACCACACTGTTTTCAGATCTGTGTGAGCGCATCATGACGCCTTCCGGCGCCGCGGTATACGGCGTATGTGACGGCGGGCGTGCCGCGCTGGCTGCTGCAATGGCAGAAAAGACCGGACGCCAGGTGCTCTATGTTGCCCAGGGCGACCGCGAAGCAGCCCGTATCGCGGGAGACCTCCGGCAGTATATGCCACAGGCTGCGGGATTCCTGCGCATGCGCGAGCGCCAGTTTGCCCGCGCTGTCGCCAGCCGCGAAAGCGAATGGCAGCGTCTTGGCGCACTTGAACGCGCTCGCAGCGGCCAGCTGCGGATCCTGTGCGTTCCTTCAGATGCACTGCTCTGGCGCCTGACACCTCCCAGTCTGGTCGAGAAGCTGACCGTTTCACTGCGCACAGGCAATACAGTTGAGCCCGCCCTGCTGATCGGGCGGCTGGTTGAAGCAGGTTATGAGCGTGTGGACATGGTGGAAGGCCGCGGGCAGTGTGCTCTGCGCGGCGCCATTGTGGACGTTTTCCCGCCTGCCGAGAATGACGCGCTGCGCATTGAATTCTTCGGGGACGAGATAGACGGCATCCGTGCTTTCGACTGTGTCAGCCAGCGCAGTCTCCGCCACATGAACGAAGTACGTATTTCACCAGCCGGTGAATACTTGCTTCAGACCGATGACCGTCCCATAGCAGCGCAGAAGATGCGTGCTCTGACCGAGCAGGCGCATCGACGGACTGCCCAGTCGCGGCCGCAGTCGCAGATTCTTCCCGAAACACTGGACCGGGAAGAAAATGAAGATGATTATGCGGGTTCAGACGGCTTTATGCGGCTGCTGCGCGAAGCCGAGCACCTTGCGGAAGGCGGGCTGTGCCGCTCGCTGGACCTGTGGGCCCAGCTGCTCATGCCCGAGACATGCGGTGTAGCTGAATACCTTACCGATCCCATCATTCTCATAGATACGCCCGAGCGCTGCCGTATGCGCATGGATGATGCGCAGAGCACTTATCAGCAGGAACTGGCGCTGGCCATAGAACGCATGGAAGCCGTGCCCGAGCAGCAGAATCTGCTCCTCACGCCTGAAGAAGCGCTCTCTACCGTAAACGCCCATGACTGCCTGACCGTTCAGGAATTTCTTCGTGGTTCAGCGGGTTTCAAACAGGGTGTACCTGTCCGTCTGGACCTGCTCCCCGCGCCGCAGTATCACAGCAGTGTACGCGACCTTGCCGCCGATCTGGCCGTATGGCGCAGGGAAGGCGGAGAATGCTGGCTGCTCAGCGGCGGTGAAGCACGCGGTGAGCGTCTGCGCGAGGCACTGGTAAGCGTAGACGCCAAGCTGGATGAGGGTGTGCACCTGCTTCCGCTGTCCCTGTCCCGCGGTTTTCTCTGGCCTGCCGTGGGCGTATATGTGCTTTCTGATGCTGACATCTACGGCGCATCACACAAGAAGGCGCGCGCTCAGCACACTGCCGGACAGCGCATTGAAGCCTTTACCGATCTGAAGGAAGGCGACTATGTCGTGCATGAAATGCATGGCGTAGGCGTGTATATGGGCGTCAAGCGTATCCAGAGCGAAGGCGCATGGCGCGATTACCTTTTGATTCAGTATCGCGGAAGCGACCGGCTGTATGTTCCTACGGACCAGTTCGACCGCGTGCAGAAATATATTGGTTCGACGGATGCTCCCCCGCCCATCAACTCACTGTCCGGCGGTGAATGGCAGAAACAAAAGTCCCGTGTCAAAGCCAGTCTGAAAAAGCTGGCGTTCAGTCTGGTCGAACTGTATGCCGCGCGCGAAGCCACTCCCGGCCATGCCTTTGCTCCGGACGGACCATGGGCGGCACAGTTCAATGACGGTGTTCCTTATGAACTGACGCCCGACCAGGCCAAGGCTGTGGACGATATCCGCCGTGATATGGAATCCCCGCGCAACATGGACCGTCTCCTGTGCGGTGATGTCGGTTACGGAAAGACTGAGGTCGCCCTGCGCGCCGCTTTCAAGGCGGTCAGTGACGGAAAGCAGGTGGCCATGCTTGCGCCGACCACGGTCCTGGCACAGCAGCATTACTATACATGCAAAAAACGCTTTGAAGAGTTCCCGGTCACCGTGGAAGTGGTCAGCCGTTTCCGTTCGCCCAAGGCACAGCGGGAAGCCCTGGCCAATACCGCGCTCGGCAAAGTAGATATTCTCATCGGGACACACCGCCTGCTCAGCCGTGATGTCCGTTTCAAGGATCTCGGCCTGCTCATCGTGGATGAGGAGCAGCGTTTCGGCGTTTCGCACAAGGAAAGCATCAAGAACATGAAAAAATGCGTGGATGTGCTGACGCTTTCTGCCACGCCCATCCCCCGTACTCTTCACATGAGCATGGTCGGTGTGCGCGATATGAGCCTGCTGGAAACCCCACCCGAAGACCGTATCCCTGTACAGACTTATGTGACTGACTATAACGAGAGCACGGTCCGCAGCGCTATCATGCGCGAGATCGGGCGCGGTGGACAGGTATATTTCCTGTATAACCGTGTGGCAAACATCGACGCCTTTGCTGCGCGCCTGCGCCAGCTGGTGCCCGAAGCGCGCATCGCTATCGGCCACGGGCAGATGCAGGAGCACGTGCTGGAAGACGTGATGCTGGACTTCTATGCAGGCAAATATGACGTACTGTTGTGTTCAACGATCATTGAGAACGGTCTGGATGTGCCCAGTGCCAACACCATCATCGTATATGATGCTGACCGTTTCGGCCTGTCCCAGCTGTATCAGCTTCGTGGCCGTGTCGGGCGTTCAAACCGTGTCGCTTATGCCTATTTCACGGTGCGGCCCGATAAGATGCTGACTGAAGCCGCTGAAAAACGCCTGTCTGCGATCCGCGAATTCACTGAGTTCGGCGCAGGCTTCCGCATAGCCATGCGTGATCTGGAGATCCGCGGTGCAGGTGATATCTTTGGCGCCGAGCAAAGCGGACATATCTCCACCGTAGGTTATGATACCTACTGCAAGCTGATCGAGGAAGCCGTACGCGAAGCGCGCGGTGACGCCCCCGTGCCTGACGAGCTCGAGCCGCGCGTCGATCTGGCTGTCAACGCGTATCTGCCTGAAGATTATGTGCGCGGCAGCAGCCAGCGCGTGGAGATCTATAAGCGTATTGCCGGCCTGCGTACAGCCGAAGACCGGGCCGATGTCATTGATGAACTGATCGACCGCTTCGGTGATCTCCCGGACTGTGTGACTGCACTGCTGGATGTCGCTTTTGTACGTGCTCTGTGCGTGCGTCTTGGCATCTCGGTTGTCAGCCGCAGCACTTCCGGCATACTCATGCGCTTTGATGTGCGCTACATTCCTGATCTTAATGCGCTTAGCGCTGCCATGGGAGCGGACAGCCCGCTGCGTTTCGCTTCTGCCCGCGTGCCTGGCCTGGTTCTACCGCTGAACACCCGTCAGAGGGACGGGGATGCGCTTAAGATTCTGGCCGCCACATTGAACATGTTGGTCAGTACGATGGATGCACAGAAAAATGTAAATCCCTGATACCGTCTAAAAAATAGCGGTGGCACAACCCGCCGGGATATGCTATAATTGATATGTTCATCTCATTCATGTGAAAAGGAGTCTCCAATGCCGCAGCTCGTCAGCAATCGCAGACAGAACAAGCGCCGCCGTGGCCGCACAGATTTGCGTGCCGCAGTGCTTGTGCTGTTTGTCGCATTTCTGCTGTTCATGATCGTTGTCAGCCCGCTCGAACCTGTCGGGCAGGCGTATAATGCCGGTGGCAATGGAGCAGGCGCATATAAGGGACTGGTCATCAGTGAAGTGATGAGTGCGAACAGTTCCGCTCTCCCCGACGAAAACGGATCCTTCAGTGACTGGGTCGAACTGATGAACATCTCTGACGAAGCAATCAATCTGGAAAACGTCTCGCTGTCTGACCGCAGTGACAGGGCGAAGTTCATCTTCCCAAGCCATATACTGGAACCCGGCGAGACGGTGATCGTTTTCTGTGATAAGACCAATCAGAGCCAGCCCGGCACAGCCTATCATGCCAAATTCAAACTGTCTTCCATCAAGGATGCAGTCTTCCTCTTCAATCCGTCCGGTTTCACTATCGGCAGTGTAGAACTGCCTACACTCAACACCAACGAAAGCTACGCCCGCATGGAAGACGGCAGCTTTGAGATCACATCTCTCTACAGCCCGGGCTATCCCAATACCGAAGATGGGCATGTGACCTACCTGAGCCGTTATACCATTCAGGCAAATACCCTGCGCATCAACGAGCTGATTGCCGCTCCGCGCAGCGGCCTGCGCGACGAGGACGGCGAGCTGCAGGACTGGATCGAACTGTACAAT
>JAFZPO010000244.1 GCA_017550305.1 Clostridia bacterium | reverse complement strand
TACTGCTGCCAGTACAGCTGTCCGAACAGGTTCTCCTCTTCCTTCCATTCATCACGGAAGGCAGCCATGCGCTCACGCAGGCGTGCTGCGATCTCGATACCCGCATTCGTGCCTGCCATGTTGTTCATCTCCCAGGGGTCATCTTTGAGGTTGAACAGCTGGGTCAGCTTGATCTGTTCGGAACGGTATTCGAGCAGCTTCCATCCGTGGCTCAATACGCCGCGGACGCGCGCCTGGAACACAAGATACAGTTCTTCGCGCGTGACGGTTTCCGGATCCGTGAACATCGGCGCGAAGCTGATCCCGTCCACGCTGGACGGGATATCGATCCCGCACAGTTCGCACAAAGTCGGATAGATATCCAGCAGATAGACATAACCATCGCGGCGTTCACCGGCCGGAATGCCTGGGCCGCACATCACCAGCGGCAGTTTCACACTGTGCTCGTACAGGTTCTGCTTGCCCATGAGCCCGTGCTGGCCGACCGCCAGGCCGTTATCGCCGCAGAAGATGATAATGGTATTGTCCAGGATCCCTTTGTTCTCAAGGGCCTTGATGATCTCGCCGATCTGGCTGTCGATATGGCTGATCATGGCGTAATAATCTGCGATATGCTTGCGGATCTTTTCCGGCTTGCGCGGGTATGCTTCAGTCGTCTCATCGCGGCCGTTGGCCGTCCAGCCGAAATCGAAGGAGGGCATCTCCTGGAAGTTCGGCGGCAGCGTGATCTTTGCCGGGTCGTACATGTTCCGGTATTCCGCGGGCATGGTACGCGGGTCATGCGGAGCGAGGAACGATACATACAGGAAGAAGGGCTCTTCGCCGTCATATTCATTAATGAACTTGATCGCGGAATCGGAGAACAGGTTCGTGGAATGCTTGCCCGCATGAATGCGGTCGGCAATGACCTGCACAGGAACGCTGTTCGCGGAGAAATTCGGGGTGAAATTGATCACATGGTCATAGTTGCCGTCAGCCCGGAAGTCACAGACTGGGACGTTCCAGTGGTCCCACATACCGCCGAAGAAGATGTTTTCACCGTCGTCAAAACTGCGGGCAAAGCTCTCGGTCCCGTTATGCCACTTACCGGTCTCGTAGCAGTGATACCCTGCCGCGCGGAACGCCTCGCCCATCGTGATATGCTCTTTGGGGATCGTCTTCCCGCAGTCGTCCAGGTAGAAGATATACTTGCCCGAATTGATCATCGCACGGCTGGGCATGCAGACTGCAGATGCGGTACCGCCCGGGATATGCGCGTTCATAAAGGAAGTACCGCGCTCGACCAGCCGGTCCATGTTGGGCGTGATGATCTCATCATTGCCCAGAGCATGGATCGTACCGTAGCGCTGGTCATCCGTCAGAAGAAACAGTACATTCGGCCGTTTGCTCATCGTATAACCCCCCGGAATCGTTCTCTGCGAGTTTTATTATAGCGCAATTGTCTGTCCCGAACAACTGCGTATTTTTTTCGTGCGAATTCACGCTTTGTTCACACCTATGTAAAAATTAGGCGTTATTGTGTTATTGCACCGAAAGGAAAAGGTGCCTGAACTGTTATCTGAACGCGAAAGGAGCGTATTGAAATGAAAAACCGTAAAATGCTTTGTGTCTTCTCACTGGCCCTGGCTCTGATCCTGGCGATCGGCCTGGCGCTGAACGCCAGTGCTACCAGCGGCTCGCTGAGCAAGAGTGAAATCGATTCGATCGTAGAAACCACGACGGATGCTTCCGCAGTAGCGAGTCCTTTCACCGCTGCCGTGAAGGCTGTACGTGACAGTGTGATCCTTGTAAGGAACTACCAGACCTCCCGTTCCACCGGCATTTCCCCCTTCAACTGGGGATTTGACTATGGCTACGGCTTTGGCGATGGTTACGGCAGCAACGGCGGCAATTCCGGTACTGACCGTCTGGCCGGCACCGGCAGCGGCACTGTGATCTCCTCTTACGGCCATGTGCTGACCAACTACCATGTGGTCGAGGATGCCAGCCGCGTGACCGTGTTTGACGGCGAGAAGGAGTATGCGGCCGAAGTCGTCGTTTCGGATGAAGCCCTGGACATCGCTGTCCTGCTTTGCCCCGAACTGAATCTGCCTGCTGTTGCGCTGGGCGACAGTGATCAGCTGCAGGAGGGTGAATGGGCCATCGTCATCGGCAACCCGCTGGGTGAAGACTTCTTCCGCAGCACTACCGTCGGCGTCGTATCCTCCCTTGAGCGTACGGTCGAAGCCTCTGTGACCGACAAGTACGGCCGCAAGAGCACTACTGAGAATGCCATGATCCAGGTCGATGCTGCCATCAACAGCGGCAACTCGGGCGGCGGCATGTTCAACGTACTCGGACAGCTCATGGGCATTCCTTCCCTGAAGTACACCAGCAGCTACTTCTCCAGCACTTCCATCGACAACATCGGCATGTGCATCCCGATCAATGTGGCCAAGCCGCTGATCCGTGAAGCCCTTGAAAAGTACAACGCTGAGAACGTACAGAGCTACCTGGATGAAAAATCCAAGGCTGAAGACCGCAACAACACCGGCACTGACATGACTGACAAGCCGCGCCTCGGCGTGAGCATCAATGCACTGGACAGCAACAACACCGCCGTTTCCCGCGGTGTCCTGCCCCGCGGCTGCATCGTCCGTGAAGTAGATGCAGGCTCTCCTGCTGAAGCAGCCGGCATCCAGCCTGGCGATATCATCGTCGAAGTAGACGGCACCGTGATCACCAGCACTGCCTCTCTGCAGCAGATCATCATTGCGCATGACGCAGGCGATACGCTGCAGGTGAAGATCTACCGTGCTGAGAACAACCCGCTCGAAGCCCAGTACATCAGTGAGATCGGCGACGGCGAATACATCGACCTTGAGGTCACCCTGCAGGTAATTGAGGCTCCTGCAGCATAAAGCGACATCCATCCCCCCTTTCTTTTGAGCGGCGGCTGCAAAGCCGCCGCTCTTTATGTTATAATGGAATAAATCTCTATGCGGAGGCGCGGATCGATGCAGGCAATCGTGAACGGACGCATTCTGCTGCCCACAGGCGAAATCACCGGGCAGGCACTGCTGTTTGATAATGTCATCCTCGGGCTTTGTGAACAGCCGCCGGAGAACGCACAGATCATTGACGCACAGGGCCGTTATGTCGCTCCCGGGCTCATCGACACGCATATCCACGGCTACCTGGGGGCGGATGCCTCAGACGGGGATGCCGACGGACTGCGGTGCATGGCAGAAGGGCTTCTCAGAAACGGCGTGACCTCTTTCCTGCCTACTACCATGACCATTCCGCTTCCGCAGCTGCGCAGTGCATTCGCGGTGATCCGCAGCATAATGACTGAAAGCGCGCGGCCTGATTTCCGGGGCGCGCAGATCCGCGGCTGTCACGCGGAGGGGCCGTGCATCGCGCCGGCGCGCAAAGGCGCGCAGCGCGAAGATGCCTGCCTGCTTCCGGACGCAGGACTGCTCCTGCAGGACGCAGATGTGATCCGTCTGGTGACCCTGGCACCAGAACTGCCCGGTGCCGCTGAGTGCATCCGCACGCTGACAGCCGCAGGGATCCATGTATCACTCGGGCATACGGACTGTGATCTTTCAACCGCACTGGACGCCCTCGCGGCAGGCGCGGACCGGTTCACGCATACTTTCAATGCCATGTCGCCGCTGCACCACCGCCAGCCCGGCGCAGTGGGTGCCGCGCTGATCTCAGAGGCTTACTGTGAACTGATCGCCGACTGTTTCCATGTGCATCCCGGGCTCTTTGCGCTGCTTGATAAGCTCAAGGATGAAAAGCTCCTGCTCGTCAGTGACTGCACGCGCGCGGGCGGCATGCCTGATGGGCAGTATGACCTTGGCGGACAGACGATCACCGTCCGCGGCGCCGAATGCCGCCTGGCCGACGGTACGATCGCAGGCAGTGTCCTCAGGCTCAATGAAGCGGTGCGCAACCTGCGCGACCGCACGCCCATGCCCCTGTACAGGGCTGTACGCTGCGCTTCCGAAGCGCCTGCACGTTCCCTGGGTCTGGATGCGCACAAAGGCTCGCTCCGCACAAGCCGCGATGCGGATATCCTGCTGATGAACGAGGACTGTTCCGTGGAAGCCGCATGGATCAAAGGCGTACGCAAGCTGTAAACCGCGC
>JAFZPO010000243.1 GCA_017550305.1 Clostridia bacterium | reverse complement strand
TTATAGCATGAAAGAAGGCTGATTTGCAAGGCACGCGATTTGGACTGCGGGGCAGGAAAAAGCAGGATCACGGCGAATTGAATTAGGAGGAAAGGGGCGTGCGGAAGGCTTGAAAAAGGTGGAAAAAACCAATGCACTGCGGCTGCTGGATGCGAAGGGGATAACGTATACGGAGCATGTCTATGATCCGGATGCGGCGGACGGCATGGAGGTCGCAAGGCTGCTCGGTGAATCACCGGACCGTGTTTTCAAAACGCTGGTCACGGTCTCAGCTTCGCGCCACTACTATGTGTTTGTGGTCCCTGTCAACTGCACGCTGCACCTGAAGAAGGCAGCAGCGTCAGTGGGCGAAAAAAGCATCGCGATGCTTCCGCAGAAGGAACTCCTGCCGCTGACCGGGTATATCCACGGCGGATGCTCGCCAGTAGGCATGAAGAAGCTTTTCCGCACATGCATTCATGAAACGGCGCAGCTGTTTGATACCATCTTTGTCAGCGCGGGCAGCCGCGGGTGCCAGATGGAGGTGGCACCGGATAGGCTCTGCGAACTGATCGGCGCGGATTATGCGGACCTAACGGAAGAATAAGCCTGCAGAAACTGACAGCTTTGCCCGGTGAAAGCCGGGTTTTTTGCATGTTTAAAAGGAATCCTACCTCCTGAAGGCGCCCTGGCTGCAAGAATATGCATTGACTTTGTTTTTAATTCCGAGTAAAATGGTAGAGTAATTTCTGCCCGAAAGGATAACTATGAGCGAACGTGTATGGCGGATTCTGACTGAATCCTTCCTGAAGATCCTCCTGCCAGGCCTGCGCATGACCCTGCCTTTGACGGTCATTGCGTTCAGTCTCGCAATGGTGATCGCTGTCATCGTTGCCCTGGTGCAGTATGCGCATGTGCGGGTCCTGTCACAGATCTTCCGCGCATACATCTGGATCATCCGCGGCACGCCGCTCCTGGTACAGCTCTTCGTTGTGTTTTACGGCCTTCGCGCGGGGTATTACATGAGCCCGTTCTGGGCAGCCGTCCTCGTTTTCTCGATCAATGAAGGCGCGTACTGTGCCGAGACGATGCGCGGCGCACTGGAAGCGGTGCCCATCGGACAGATCGAGGCAGGCTACTGTGTCGGCATGTCGTACACGCAGATCATGCGCCGTATCGTGCTCCCGCAGGCACTGCGCACGGCCTTCCCGCCGCTCTCAAACTCCCTGATCTCCATGGTGAAGGATACTTCCCTTGCTTCGAATATCACGGTGGCCGAAATGTTCATGGCCACGCAGCGCATCAATGCGCGCTATTACGAGCCGCTTGCTCTGTACCTGGAAGTAGCAGTGATCTATCTCCTGTTCTGCACGCTGCTTACCTGGCTGCAGCGATTTGGTGAAAAGAAACTGTCTGCCTATACGAAGAAGGAGGCGCGCCATGCTTGAGGTATCCAACCTGAGCAAGTCCTTCGGCGGCGTGCCTGTCCTGCGCGGCATATCGATGCGCGTGGACAAAGGCGACGTGACAGCAGTGATCGGGCCCAGCGGCGGCGGAAAAACAACGCTGCTGCGCTGCCTGAATTTCCTGGAACGCGCCGATGACGGGCAGATGGTATTCGGAGAGAACAGCTATGACCTCCGCAATATATCTAAACGGGATATCGCTGCCGTGCGCATGCGTACGGGGTTCGTTTTCCAGAGCTTCAACCTGTTCAGCAACAAGACAGCGATCCAGAATGTGACCGAGGGCCTGGTCATAGCCCGTAAGATGCCGCGTGAGGAAGCGAACGACATTGCGATGAAGGCACTTGAACGCGTCGGCCTGAAAGACCGCGCAAGTTATTACCCGGGCCAGCTCTCCGGCGGCCAGCAGCAGCGTGTGGCCATTGCCCGCGCGCTTGCGACTGATCCTGAGATCATCTATTTCGATGAACCTACCAGCGCCCTGGATCCGGAACTGATCGGTGAAGTCCTGGCCGTAATGCGCGATCTTGCAGGAAGCGGGATGACCATGCTCGTGGTTACCCACGAAATGCGTTTCGCGCGTGACGTTTCGTCCCAGGTGATCTTCATGGAGGACGGACAGATCATAGAAAGCGGCCCATCCGCTGCCTTTTTCGCTGCTCCCCGTGAAGCACGTACACAGACCTTCCTGCGGAATCTGTCCGCTGAAGAATAATACGAAAGGAAATGATGAAACATGCTGCGCAGACTGACCGCCGTTCTTTTGGCTCTTTCTCTTCTTTTCTCTCTCTCTGTCGCGTTTGCAGATGACCTGCTTGACACCGTAAAGGCCGCCGGCAAGATCGTGATCGCTACGGAGGGCGACTGGGCTCCCTGGACCTATCATGATGAGACGGATGCACTGGTCGGCTTTGATGTTGATGTCGCCCGTGCCGTTGCCGCATATCTGGGCGTCGAAGCATCGTTTGTCGACTGTCCCTGGGAAAGCATTTTCATGGGTATCGACAGCAAGATGTATGACATTACCGCAAACGGCGTGGAGATCACTGAGGACCGCAGTACGAAATACGATTTCTCCGTTCCCTATGCATACCTGCGCACTGTCATCATTGTCCGCGGCGATAATGATTCCATCGCGAGCTTTGAGGACCTGAAGGGCAAGCGCACCGTGAACAGTGCCGGCAGCACCTATGCACTGACTGCTGAGGAATACGGCGCGACTGCCGATATCGTCAGCACCCTCGCCCAGACCATGGATCTGGTTCTCATCGGAAGCGCGAACGCTACGCTGAATGCGGAGCTTTCCTTCTATGACTATATGGCGGAACACCCCGAAGCAAACCTGAAGATTGCCGCCATAAGCGAGAGCGCGAGCCCTGTCGCCATCCCCGTCCGGAAAGGCGCTGAGAACGCGACCTTCCTTGCTGCCATCAATGAGGCGATTGAAGCCCTGCGCGCGGATGGTACCTTGAAGGCGATTTCTGAAAAGTATTTCGGCGTAGATATCACTGCACAGTAAACATATTATTCAATATAATAGCGGAGCCCTTCGTTTGAAGGACCCCGCTTTTTTCCGGCATTCCTGCCGGCGGATAATGGATTACCGGAGCTTCCAGGCCAGGTCTGCCAGAAACAGCTGGTCTTCGAGCTTCTCTACGGTCGTGTCCGCGCCGATGTGCACGAACTCGATCCCCATGATATTGGCGAAGTCGCGCATCTGCTCAGCGTCCACGTCATAGGACAGCGTGGTGTGGTGCGCACCGCCGGCAGTGATCCAGCATTCAAGACCGGTCTGCAGGTCGGGCAATGCGCGCCACATGACGCGTGCCACAGGCAGGTTGGGCATGGGCATGATAGGCTTGACCGCTTCGATATCCTTACAGATCAGGCGCATGCGGCCGCCCAGATCGATCAGGCTTACGACAACAGCAGGTCCGGCTTTGCCTTCGAACACGAGGCGGGCCGGGTCTTTCTCATTCATGCCGATCCCCAGATGATGGGTCTCGATGCGCGGCCTTCCGGCTGCCAGGGTGGGGCATACCTCGAGCATGTGCGCGCCCAGACTGTACTCCTGGCCCTTGACGAGATGATAGGTGTAATCCTCCATAAATCCGGTGCCGCCGGTCTGGCCTTCGGTCATGGCCTTGATGACGGCCGTCATGGCAGCGACCTTCCAGTCGCCTTCGCCGCCGTAGCCGTACCCCTGTGCCATCAGGTGCTGGCTGGCCAGACCGGGCAGCTGCTCCATGCCGTACAGATCCTGGAACGTATTGCTGAAGGCGCGGCAGCCCTCGCGGTCCATCATCCGCTTCATGGCGATCTCTTCACGTGCCTGGTAACGGATGGCGGCGATGTTGTCTGTAGCGATATCGTAGCTGGCCTCATATTCCTTCATGAGGTCATCGATCTCAGCTTCGGTGACGGCATTCATTTCCTTTACCAGATCGCCTACGGCCCAGGTATTGACCTGCCAGCCGAGCTTGAGCTGCGCTTCGACCTTGTCGCCTTCCGTAACGGCAACCTGACGCATATTGTCACCGAAGCGCATGACCTTCAGCTGCCTTGATACGGCTGCACCGACAGCAGTGCGCATCCATTTTGCCAGACGCAGCTGTACTTCCTCATCCTGCCAGTATCCGGCGATCACCTTGCGCGGCTTACGCAGGCGCGCACCCAGGAACCCGTGCTCGCGGTCGCCGTGTGCGGCCTGATTCAGGTTCATGAAATCCATATCGATCTCTTCATTGGGGATCTCACGGTTATACTGCGTTGCGAAGTGACACCAGGGCTTCTGCAGCGCGGCCAGACCGTTCAGCCACATCTTGCTAGGACTGAAGGTATGACACCAGGTGATCACGCCTGCGCACTCATCCCTGAAGTTGGCTTCCGCAATGGTGCGGCTGATCTCTTCAGGCGTCTTGGCTGTGACTTTGTACACGATGCGGCAGGGGAGAAGGCCGCCGGCATTCAGCTTGTCCGTCATTTCCTGTGCGCGGGCGGCT
The DNA here is from genome assembly GCA_017550305.1 of Clostridia bacterium. Taxonomy (GTDB): domain Bacteria; phylum Bacillota; class Clostridia; order Christensenellales; family Aristaeellaceae; genus SFMI01. The sequence continues at coordinate 5,846 of JAFZPO010000243.1, read as the reverse complement.
ACGGTAGCAAGCACTTCGGCCCCGTATAGGTCCTGGCTGCCTACGACAAACCAGAATTCATAGTCTTTCATAAGCATGGGTAAATCCCTCCAGTTATTCAGGCATCGTCTGCACAGCGGCGCGTTCCATGTCCAGCGCCTGCTCAAAACGCGAGCAGTAGACATCAAAGCCGCGCATATCCTCTTCATCCGGTGTACAGACAATGGTTTCTGCGTGTTTAAATACGCGTTCGTTCAGGAACTCTTCAAGAGTCTCTCCTCTGCTGCGCTGCACGCGGTAGGCAGCCAGCAGTGCCATGCCCCAGGGCCCGCCTTCACCGGCTGTTTCCATAACGGAAACGGGTGCTTCCAGGGCTGCAGCCATTAGTTTCTGGGCTGTGCCGGGGGTCTTGAACAGGCCGCCGTGCCCAAGCAGGCGCTCTACGCGCACATGCTCGCGGGAAAGCAGCTGCATACCCAGACGTAGTGTGACCATGGAAGAACAAACGAGCGCGCGGGCAAAGTTCTCAAATGTAAGCTGAGCGTCCGGCAGACGGGCCAGGAGCGGCCGCCCGGCAGTCATGTCGGTCAAGGGTTCTCCGGACAGATAATTGATGTTGAGTATTCCGCCGCAGTCTGGCGCTCCGCGCATCGCGGCGCGGAACAGTGCTGTAAAGACAGTACCGGGATCCGACGGCATGCCGACGGCATCCGCAAATCCCTGAAGCATTCCTGCCCAGGCATTGATATCCCCGGTACAGTTGTTGCAGTGGACCATGGCAACCGGACGCCCGTCAGAGGTTGTGACCAGGTCGATCTGCGGATACATCCGGGAAAGCGGATGCTCAAGAACGATCATGGCGAACACCGAGGTGCCTGCGGACACATTGCCTGTGCGGGGGGATACGCAGTTCGTCGCGACCATGCCGGTGCCTGCGTCGCCTTCGGGCGGTGCGAACGGAATGCCGGGCTGAAGGTCGCCTGTAGGATCGAGGAGCTTAGCGCCTTCCGCGGTAAGCATGCCTGCGTCCTCGCCGGCGGCGACAATGCGCGGCAGCAGACTGCACAGTGGCGCACAGCCGCCCAGGGCATCGAATTTCCGAAGGAACTCTTCGTTGTATTTGCCGTCTTTCAGCGGGAACATACCGCTCGCGTCGCCTGTACCGAGCACTTTCTCACCTGTCAGCTGCCAGTGTACATATCCGGCGAGCGTAGTAAGGAAGGCAATCTGAGGAACATGTTCTTCCTCGTTCAGGATCGCCTGGCGCAGATGCGCGATGCTCCAGCGCTGCGGGATATTGAATCCGAACAGCTCACTGAGCTCAGCGGCGGCATCTCCGGTCATGGTGTTGCGCCAGGTCCGGAAGGGTACCAGCAGACGGTCATCCTTGTCAAAGGCCAGGTATCCGTGCATCATGGCAGATATGCCCATACCGCCCAGACGCGACAGGGTCAGGCCGTACTTCTTTTTTACGTCGGCTTTCAGTGCAGCATACGCGCCCTGAACGCCTTTCCATACTTCTTCCAGCGAGTAGGTCCATATACCGTTTTCCAACCGGTTTTCCCACTGATAGTCCCCGGAGGCAAGCGGCGAGAAATCATCGCCGATCAGCACGGCTTTTATCCGCGTGGAGCCCAGTTCAAGACCCAGAACGGCGCGGCCGGCGGCAATCTGTTCCATGGCTGTCTTCCTTTCGTTTGGGAAGGCGGCCTCCCGGAAGGGGAGGCCGCCGGAGTGAATCAGGAATCGGTTGTCATCAGTAAATGTACTTGGTCATGCCGCCGCAGCTGATGATCATCCAGCTGCCCCAGAGCAGTGCGGTGAACAGGCCGGGCCAGATGCTGTGGGTCTTCTTGCTCATGAAGATGTTCAGAGCGTTCGCGATGGTCATGCCGATAGCCAGAGGCAGGATAGCGATGGTGTAGATGTACATACGGTCATTCTTGAAGTAGTTCACACTGGATACAGTGTTGCCTTCATTGACCATCAGGATGAAGACGAGCCACAGGATGAACAGAGCGCCCAGGTTGATCAGCGTGCCGAGCACCACGGTCTTAAGCGTACCCTTGGCACTGTCGTCGCCTTCGCCAACACCAACGCTCTTCATTGCCAGGCTGCTGGTGAGGAAGTACGGAATCTGGAACAGGAAGTACATCACGACGCACAGCGTGCGGTTGGGCTTGATGGTGTTGAACATGAACGTCGCGATGTGCATGCCCTGCTGCGTATAGGAAGAGATGAGACTGAACACCAGATAACCGCAGCCAACGGTGAACAGGCCGAACAGGAAGCTCATGCACACATAGCCGATGTGGAAACCGCCGTTATCCGAAGTGACAAAGCCATAAGTCCTGGCATTGCCGCCGTGCTTGCGGCCCCAGACGAAATGGTAGAGCAGGAACAGCACCAGCATGCCGATGGAGACCATCCACTGCCAGCTGATGTAGGAGTTGTTGGTGCCGCCGATCAGCCACAGTTTACTGACATTGATGCCGAAGAACGAACGGGATGCCAGTATGCCGGGACGATACAGCGCAACAGGAAGAATGACCAGAGCGGCCAGGGCGACCCACCACTGCCAGCTGCCCTTCTTGCAGGCAACAGCAGGCTGCGGCTTGAGTACCAGCTTGCTGAAAGCTTCGGTGCTGAACAGGAAGCTGGCCATAGTGAACATAGCGCATACGGTAGCAGCGAGCATCACGATGAAGCCGATATCCTTGATCTTCCAGACCAGGCTGATCTTATCAGCGTCTGCCCATGACTTGACGCCCTCATCCAGGCCCAGACCGACTTCGCTGGTAATCGCATAAACGAAGGTCTGGATAGCCTGATCGTCTACCAGGTAGTAGGCATGGCAGCTGTCAGGCATGTAGGCGGTACGATGATATTCCTTGCCATCGGTACCGATAGCAGTTACACGCTCGCCCAAAACGATTGCCGGGACCTGATCAGCCGGGGAATCATAATCGCCGGCAAAGATGCGGCGCAGCTGTTCAGCCTGGAAAACGGTGGCTACATTGTTGTTGGAGCGCGCCAGAGTGCTTTCATCCGAGTCGCCCAGGATGTTGGCGATGTGGAAATCATGCTGATGGTTGTCAGCCTTGCCATAGAAGTTCATGCCCAGGTTGACCTGCAGGAAGACTTCCTGCTGATGCTTGATGGCCAGACTCATGCTGTACTGACCGCCCATGGAGTGGCCGCTGGTAATAATCTTGCTGTGGTCAACGAAGTTATAGAGCTTTACAGTGTTCCATACAGTCTCGCCGCCCATGGTGGGTGCGCCGCTGATAGGATCATTTGCAGTCTCGCTTGTGCCGGTGGCGATGTCAGAACGTGCGCAGTTGGAGTAATCCCAGCTTACGACCACATAGCCGCGGCGGGCCAGTTCAACAGCGTAGGAGCTGCCCTGTTCCAGCATGTCATTGCCGCCGTGGCAGTAGAGTACGCAGGGAGCGGGGGTCTCAGGCGTTGCGCTGTCGGGCTTGTAGAGCAGTGCGCTGATCTCATCACCGTCAGCGGTGGTCAGCGTCATGCGGGTCACTTCGATTTTGCCCCAGTCGGTGTCGGTGCCGATGATCAGCACCAGCGACAGAGCAAACAACAGAACAGTAACCAGGCACAGGATGCGGGTACTCATTTTCTTCATGTTGGTTTCCTCCTCACAAAAATATGATAAGAATCGAACACTGAACCGAGCGAACAGGGAAACGCGGCATGCACCTTACGATAGTGCCGGATGGCGCATTGATATAACGGATGCTGTTAATCACCCTTTATGGATATCAACGCGATCTACCGTCAGGTACATGCTTCTTCATCCGATCATGATGAGCATCTCCTTTTTATATGATTCTGCTTTTTCGGTCACTTTTATTTAAACATTTTACAAGTCGGAAATAAAGAAATCCATTGACAAGTTATGGACATTTATTGTCTTTTCGGCAGGAAAACAGACATATACGGCAAATTATTAATACAGAAGGAGGAGTATCTATGCTTGCCCGCTTTGAACGCCGTGCCTTTGATGAGGGCTGTAAGGTGTGGATTAACCGCTATAAAGAGCTCCATAATATCCCTCACTGGCATTTTGAGGATGAACTGATTGCATGCGCATGCGGTACGGTAACCGCTGTGATGGATGGACATATTTTTACTCTGGAGCCGAATGACTGCCTGTTCTGCCGGCGCGAGAGCATCCATTATATTTCCGGCGGGGGAGACGGCGAGCTGATCGTAACGCAGTTTGACCGGCACCTGATCGGTGACCAACGGCTTCGCAATCCGCTTTTCCGGGACCGGTACGGCGTGATCGAGAGACTGGAACAGATCTATCAGGAATTCAAGGAGAAGAAACTGCGCTATGCGGAAAAGGTCAATGCGATCATGATGAGCCTGCTGATCGATATTTTCCGGGGCGAAGAACTGTGCAGTGAAGAGACCCAGGAATCCGCATCCAACCACCGTTTCAAGGAACTGCTGGCCCAGATCGACATGCACTCCGATGAGCTTTCATTCAATGAGGCGGCGGACTTCATGAACATGAGCGACGCATATTTTTCCCGCTTTTTCAAACGCATGGCAGGAATGAACTTTTCCCATTATCTGAATGTGATCCGCATAGACCGGGCAATCGACCTGCTGAAGAACGAGCCTGGCATCACCATGGCTGACGTGATGAGCCAGTGCGGTTTCAATACACTGCGCAATTTCAACCGTGTTTTCAAGGAAATAACCGGTACTGCTCCGTCACAAATGCCCGATGGTTTTGTACTGGATGTGCGGTCGCTTGCTACGGAGGAGACATCCTTCGATCCCACGCTGGACAGTTCCGTATCCCTGGGCTGATGACGGCAGATGACAGGAGCAACGTATGGACAAAATCAGAATCAATGACAGGATCAGCTATATAGAGGCTTCCGACGATCCTCTTTCTGCGGATATCGGCATCATAGAGGATGGCGGCAGCACATGGCTGTATGACGTCGGGAACGGCGAAAAGAGCATATGCGGACTGGACGGCAGTTATCATGTGGTCCTGTCGCATTTCCATCCCGACCATACGGGAAATATAAGCAGGGTCCGGGCTGAATCCGTCTATGTATCCAGGGAAACATACGCACATGTCCAGTGCGGCACAGTCGTAAGTGATGATCTGTATATCGGCAGCCTGCACATCTTCCCTCTGCCTTCCAGCCATACGAAAGGCAGCCTGGGGCTAGAAGTGGATGGGGAATATGCGTTTATCGGTGATGCGCTTTACAGCAAGGTAGAAGAGGGGTGTTACATCTATAACGCGCAGCTCCTCAAAGACGAGATAGAAGTATTGAGCGCTTTGCGTGCACAGTATCTGCTTGTCAGCCATTTCAAAGGACTTGTCCGTGAAAAGGACGCTGTGATCAACGAACTGAAGACAATCTATGGGATGAGGGAAAAGAACACACCGGAGATCAGGGTCAGGATCAGGCCGTATTGACCGCGTCTGCTTTCCGCTCTCTTACGGATCGCTTCCTGAAACAGTGTTCCGATAAAAAAGACTCCTCACATACTTGGCATGCCGTACTCAGGCGTGAAGCCTCACACGACATAAGTCGCGTGCTTCCAGGGATTTAGTCCCCAGACTGCCTTTCCACCGTGCGGCCTGAACTCAGCACATAGCTGCTTATGCAGCCAGAACCGCATTCAGGTTACGTAATGTGGACAAGGTGCAGGTGCTTCTCCTGGTACACTCCGGAACTTTTGCCGGAATGCCCAACCCTTCCGTTGCCGGCAGGGTTTTCAGTATTTCCCTGATAAAGTATCTTGCGCCGATGTTATAGGACGCGTTCAGATCGCAGTTGTAGATCTTCCCTGTGGAAAAGCGGCATATG
>JAFZPO010000242.1 GCA_017550305.1 Clostridia bacterium | reverse complement strand
TACATGTGCAGCGTCTGCGCGCCAAGTTGGGTGCGGACGTGATCGACACTGTATACCGGCAGGGATACCGGATTGATCCGACTGCACTGATGCGTCTAGCAGTAGCGTGATTTTTGCTTTTTCTCTCCGTATATGGTATACTGAGGGCATCTTTTGAGACGGAGGGGAGCGCGTATGCAGAGCAATGGCTATCAGTTGCTCGCTTTGGCTGCACGCGCTCTTTTTGTTTTACTTGCGGCATTAGTTGCACTGCGTGCCTCAATGGCACTTCTGCAGCAGCACAGGGCACGAAAGAAGCTTCTGCGTACGCTGCCGGATGCCGGCATGGTCGGCGAACTACATGATATGGACAGTGATCGCGGATACCCGCTGCCGCGTGAAGCGGTGCTTGGCGGAGGACGCGGCTGTGATATCCGCCTGAAAGGGTTATGCAGACGGCATCTTGATCTGGCTTATGTCGAGGGCAAGGGGATTCTTCTGACTCCTGCACGCCGCTCGGCGGAGACGATCCTGGATGGCAGACCGCTCGGCCGCGGCGCCTATGCATTGCATGGCGCCATGCTCCGCGTGGGCAATTATAATCTACGCGTACGCCTGTTTGCCGGTCTTAATGTGCCGCATCCCGCTTCATATCAGGATCGCTGGCAGCCGGTATTTGAAGAAGAATTGTATGCACCGGATCCGCTGCAGGGCATGCCATGGTCAGCAATACCTGCTCCGCAGAACGATGCCGGGGAGCCGGTCCCGCCATTCAGCTATACGCAGCCTGTGCCTGTTTTTGAGACCCAGGCTATTCCTGTTGTCCGTATGCCGGAGGAGGCACCCGCGGAGCTTGATACTGCTGTGGAGGCACCGCCGCCCTTTGAAGAAGGGGAATACAGTGCAGCGGACGGGGAAGAATCGCTGGCGCCGTTTGTCGCGCCGCAGCGTCACCGCCGCAGTGAAAGGAGGCGCACGCCGTGATCCGCAGCGCTTTGGCAGCGGGGAAGAAGCGCAGCCGCCCCCGTCATCTGCTGAGCGGGATTGTATCCCTGTTTTTCCTGGCTGCGTTCCTTCTCCTGTTTATCCGTGAACCGAGCGTACAGACGGCATTGATGATGGTTGCCGTGCCCTGCGCACTTTGGGCTGCTGCGACATTGCTGCCGCGGCTATTTCCCATGGACCGCCTGCTGCTAGAACTGATCGGGTTCCTCTGTGGCCTGGGTGTGCTGCTGCAGTACCGCTATACTCCGTCTCGGGGGCTTGCGCAGTGCCTGAACTGCGGAGCAGGCTATGTGGCTATGATCGTCTGTGCGCTGGCAGTACGCCACATCAGGAACTGGAAATTGCTGATGCTGCCCATTATCGCCGGCTGTGTGGGGATGATGGCACTGCCGTTTGTATTCCGCGCGGCAAACAAGGGTCTGGGTGCAACTGCCTGGGTAGCTTTCGGCAGTTTTAATATGCAGCCCAGTGAGATCGTGAAGATTGCTTATCTGTTCGTGCTTGCATATTTCCTTTCACGCCGCAAGGTGCTGCTTTCCATGATCTATATGGCTGCCATGCTGGGCATTCTGGTCCTGCAGCGCGACCTGGGTACTGCTGCTATCTATGGCGGTACGGCGCTTGTGCTGCTGTATGCGTCGACAGGCAGTTTTCTGCTGATTGCGGGAATCCTTGGTGCAGGTCTGGGTGCAGTCAGCGTTCTGTATGCATTGTTCCGCAACAGCTTCTTCCTGACTGTGCAGAATCGTATCAACAACTGGCTGAATCCTTTTGCAACATACAACCAGCCGGGCGGCGGATATCAGATCGTTCAGGGACTGATCGCCATGGCTAACGGCGGTTTGTGGGGCACAGGCGTAGGCCTGGGCAATGCAGACGTGATTCCTGAATTCCGCAACGATTTCATCTTCTCTGCGCTGATGAATGAGTATGGGTTCCTGTTTGCTCTGATCATAGTGTGTATCTATATCCTGATCGTGCTGCGCTGCGCGGATATCGGCCTGCGCTCAAGCTCAGCCTTCCATGCGCTGCTGTCCATGGGCAGCGGTGCCATGCTTGCAGTTCAGGCGTTTATCATCATCGGCGGCGTGACCAAGTTTATCCCCATGACCGGCGTTACCGTACCGTTCCTCAGTTACGGCGGTACATCGCTGGTTTCGTGTATGGGCGTATTGGGCATCGCCCAGGGCGTAGCCTCACGTAACGAGCGCATACTGCGGGAAGACAGCCGCATTGCGCAGGGGGAGGAAAGCCTATGAAGCGGCTGAGAAGATCTATCCGAATCTGTGCGCTGGTTCTGACAGTGGTCATGCTGCTGCCCATGGCATACGGCGGTTACAGCCTGCTGCGTTATGGTACACGCTGGCGCACTTCAGAATACAATACATATCTGCCCAGTATTAAGTCCGCGATTACAGCCGGCAGCATCTATGACCGGAACGGTGTGCGCCTGGCATCCACTACGGAAGGCGTGAACGCTGCGGGCGAGACTGTACGGACTCGTGTATATGCGGATGATGAAAGCGTACGCCGTGCTATGGTACATGTGGTCGGGGATGCACGCGGCAATGTGAAGAACGCGGCTGAAAGCTTTTTCTCCGAATACCTGTACGGAATGAAAGCGGGTTATCTGGAGCGCCTGCTGCGTCTGGGCTCGGGCAGGGAGCGCGGCGATGATATCACACTGACCGTAGATTCGGCTTTGTCAGCATACATTGCTTCTGTTTTTCCGCAAGGGAAGAATGGTGCCGTTGTAGTGATGAACTACAAGACAGGCGAGGTTTATGCCGAGTGCTCTTTCCCCGAATTCGATCCCACCGGATCAACTGTGACGCTCAGTCAGGCTGTCAACCGCGCTACGCGCTGGTACAGCGCGCCGGGCAGTACTTTCAAGATCGTGACCCTGACTGCTGCGCTGCAGAACATTAAGAACGCGGAAAGCCGCAGCTACCTTTGCACGGGCGGCGTCGCATTCGGCGAGCATGAGCGCACCGTATCTGATTATCATAATGAGATCCATGGTACTCTGACACTGAAAAGCGCTTTCGCGCAAAGCTGCAACAGCACGTTTGCGATCCTGGCCAGCGAGATGGGGGACAAAGCGCTCCGCCGTACTGCCGAGGCTTTCGGTGTCGGGGATGACTTTACCTTCCGTGATCTTGTCGTTGAGAATTCAGCTTATGCGAATTCGGATCAGACACTGATGGGCGCCGACCTTGCATGGACAGGCGTCGGGCAAAATCAGCTTGCGCTGACGCCGCTCCATATGTGTATGATCGCTGCCGCTGTGGCGAATGACGGTGTAATGATGGAACCGCGGTTGCTGCTGTCTGCAGTCAGTGCAGGCGGAACACAGCGTCTGGGTTTTGAAAGCGCGGTATACCGTACGGTAATGACCCCGGAGGCCGCACACACGGTCAGTGAATACATGCGTGAGGTAGTTGTCAGCGGAACAGGCCGCAATGCGGCTGTGAGCGGACTGCGGATATGCGGGAAAACAGGCTCGGCTGAGATCGATACACAGCAGAATGAGAACGCCTGGTTTGTGGGCTTCATCGATGATGACGCACATCCGTATGCCCTGTGCGTGGCAGTTGCCGAGGGCGGTACCGGCGGAAGCGTTGCCGCACCAGTCGCGCAGAAGATCTTCCAGTACATGAACAGCAGGTCATACTGAAAGAAAGACAGAAACAATACGCCAAAATGCAGTCTTAGTACAAGGCTGCATCTTGTTTTTTGCATTTTATGCGACTACAATATGCAAGGAATTGTTTCTATGATAAAGGAGGAGGCATATGAACGCATACGTAAAACGCGTGTTTGACGGTCTTTGTGCCCGCAATGCGCATGAAAAGGAATACCTGCAGGCGGCAGAGGAGATGCTGACCTCACTGTCACCGGTCTTTGACAAACATCCGGAATACGAAAAAGCAGGTCTGCTGGACCGCTTCGTGGAGCCGGAACGCGTGATCATGTTCCGTGTCCCCTGGGTGGATGATCAGGGCAATGTACAGGTGAACCGCGGTTATCGCGTACAGTTCAACAGTGCGATCGGCCCCTACAAGGGCGGCCTGCGCCTGCATCCGAGCGTAAACCTGTCCATCATCAAGTTCCTCGGCATGGAACAGGTGCTTAAGAACAGCCTGACCGGTCTGCCGATCGGCGGCGGTAAGGGCGGCAGCGATTTTGACCCCAAGGGAAAGAGCAATAACGAAGTCATGCGCTTCTGCCAGAGTTTCATGACTGAACTGTATAAGTATATCGGCAAGGATGAAGACGTGCCTGCCGGCGATATCGGCGTAGGCGCCCGTGAGATCGGTTTCCTGTATGGCCAGTATAAACGTATTACCGGCCTGTATGAGGGCGTCCTGACGGGCAAGGGGCTGACCTATGGCGGATCCCTGACGAGGACCGAAGCCACAGGTTACGGTCTGTGTTACTTCACCCGTGCGATGCTGCGCAAGAACGGCCTGAGCTTTGAGGGCAAGCGCGTGGTGATCTCCGGCAGCGGCAATGTTGCAATCTATGCCTGCCAGAAGGCTACCCAGCTGGGCGCAAAGGTCGTAGCCATGAGCGACAGCAACGGCTATGTGGTAG
>JAFZPO010000241.1 GCA_017550305.1 Clostridia bacterium | reverse complement strand
GGCAAGCAGCAGCGCAACGCGTCCCTGGTCTGCGCCGTTGACGGTCCTGCGCGGAACTGCATAGAAGGAGTGTGAAGCAAGCGCCTGCAGATCGACCAGCATGGGCCTGCTCCCTTCCATGCAGCAGAAGATGACCGAGCCGCTCGCGCCGGCCGTGCGGTTGGAGATCAGTGTTTCCGAAGCATTCTCAACAGGAAGCATGCCTGCCTCCGTCATTGAGAACATGCCCAGTTCATTGACGGAACCGAACCTGTTCTTTACCGCACGGAGCAGACGGTACTCATGCTGATAATCGCCTTCAAAATACAGGACCACATCCACCATATGCTCCAGAACACGCGGGCCAGCGATCGCGCCTTCCTTTGTCACATGCCCGACCAGGATCACGGCACAGCCGTTGGTCTTGGCCCAGCGCATCAGCACGGCTGCACTCTCGCGGACCTGGCTGACGCTTCCGGGCGCGCTGGACATATCCGGACGGTAAGTCGTCTGTATGGAATCAATCACAGCAAGGTCAGGCTGAACTGCATTCAGCTTTTCCTCGATCGCATCGACGGCATTCTCAGCCAGGACATCGATTTCATCCCTGGCCACCCCCAGGCGGTCTGCGCGCAGGCGGATCTGGCGTGCGCTCTCTTCACCACTCACATACATGACACGCTTTCCCTGACGCGCGACCTGGGCGCATACCTGGAGCAGCAGCGTGCTTTTGCCGACGCCGGGCTCACCGCCCACCAGCATCAGGGAACCGTCTACGATGCCGCCTCCGAGCACACGGTCAAACTCTCCGATCCCGGTCGGCAGATGCGTCTGCTCAGCAGCTTCGATCTCATATATCTTCTGGGTCACCGCCCCTGTTCCACCACGCTGCTTGGCAGGCCTTGCGGCGACTTCAGGCGCAGGCTGCACGACTACTTCTTCCATCGTGTTCCATGCATCGCAGCCGGGGCATTTCCCATACCAGCGCACACTCTCATATCCGCATTCGCTGCAGACATACGTCCGTTTTGCTTTAGGCATAGCTCTACTCCTTTCGGCAATATTTTCTAATTCGCCAAATGCGCTCCAGCTCCTGCTTTTTACATCCCATCGCTTGTTTTTCCACGTTATATCTTTTATAATTATTTCTGCATTCCCATAAGGAGCTGATCTTTCGTGCGTAGAAGCCCTGATCTGTTCGCCGAGAAAAAGCGGCATCATACCGGCTGCCTAGTCTATCCGCTGCTGCTTTTATTTGTTGTCGGCATCGCAGTGGCGCTGAACATGATAAACAACGGCCGTATTCAGGTCAAAACGCAGAATGTCACCGTAGCCAATCTGTCTGATGACTTCGAGCGCTTCCGCATCCTCCACATCAGCGACCTGCATGGGAATGAATTCGGCGCGAACCAGAACACGATCGCGACCATGCTGAAGGATTACAATTATCAGGCTGTCTGTATCACTGGCGACGTATGCGCAAAAAACGGTGATTATACGGCCTTCCTGAAGCTAATTGACCTGTTTGTTCCCAAGATCCCGGTCTACTTTATCACCGGCGATGAAGACCCTTCGCCGGTCCTGTCATCCGCTCACGGCTCAGACGAAGTCAAAGCCGAGTATATCCTCGCAGCTGAAGCCCACGGTGCAGTCTGGCTGGACCGTCCGCAAGCGGTCACTATCGGCAAGAGCGTTCTCTGGTTCGTCCCCGAAAGCGTATGCGGACTGGACACGGCAGCTGCCCGCGAAACATACACCGCGCGCAGGAACGAGCTCACTTCTTCCGAAGACCAGTATCTTCCCGAGCAGGCAGCACAGCTTCGCGCCATAGATTACCATCTCTCCGTTCTGGACGAGACCGAGGAAAGCCTGAATGCCATGAAGAGCGGGGATATCCGTATCGTCCTGACGCATCATCCGTATACGGCAGAAACGTTGCGCACGCTCCAGCAGTGGGGCCAGGGTGACAGGGATTTCTTCCGCGGTGTATCCCTTGTCCTGGCCGGCCATTACAATGCAGGACAGATCAGACTCCCCTGGATCGGTGCGCTGAAAGCCCCATCTTCCGCTGCAATGCCCAGGAACGGCTGGCTGCCCGAAGACAACCAGCTGGTCGGCCTTTCGACCGTGCAGGGAGTAACGCAGTATATCAGCCCGGGCCTTGGTGTCTCTGACGCATATACCATTCCCCTGCGTCTTTTCAACACGCCTACCGTCACCGTACTGACGCTGACAGCACGCATGACCTTCTGAGCCTTGACATTCAGCGTCTGTTCTCTTATAATACGTACTGGTAATGACCGGAAAGAACGTCCGGTTCCTTTGATGACAGAGAGAGTGCGTCCCCGGCTGCAAGCGTACTTCTTCAAAGCGGACAGTGCCTCCGTGAACCGTGCACCGAAACCAAGTAGGCTGCACCGTATTTGCCGCGTTAAGGCAACCCGAGTGGAAAGAGTGATCTTTCAAGCGGAGTGGAACCGCGGTATTGCCGTCTCCCGCAGGGGCGGTTTTTTTATTGATTTGGAGGAGCCTGATGACATCCATTCTTCGTGAGGACATTGCCACCGTCCTCGCCCGCGATCCGGCAGCGCGCAGCCGCCTGGAGGTCCTGCTGTGTTATCCCGGCCTGAAAGCGCTCCGTGCGCACCGCCGGGCACACTGGCTGTATCTTCACGGGCATACGCTCCTTGCGCGTCTCGTTTCCGAGCGCTGCCGCCGCCGCACAGGTATCGATATCCACCCGGGCGCCGTGATCGGCCGCCGCGTGTTTATCGACCACGGCGCGGGCGTTGTCATCGGAGAGACCAGCGAGATCGGCAATGATGTGACGCTGTATCAGGGTGCAACGCTCGGCGGTACAGGCAAGGACCACGGCAAGCGCCATCCGACAGTCGGAGACGGCGTGATCATCGGAGCCGGTGCCAAAGTACTCGGGCCCATCACCCTGGGCCGTAATGTCAAGGTAGGCGCAGGCGCCATCGTGCTCCGGTCAGTTCCCGAGGGCTGTACGGTGGTCGGGAATCCCGGCCGCATCGTACGCCGCATGGACGGCTCCCGTCCCACGCTTGACCATAACAACCTGCCCGATCCCATGCTCGAACGCATGCAATCGCTTTATGCCAGGCTGACCGAGCTGGAAACCAGACTCAAGAACTGCGCCTGTCAGAACGGCTGTGACACATGCAGCGCACAGCAATCATCAGAAGATCATCATGAGGAGGAATGACCATGCAGATCTATAACAGCAAAAACCGCCGCAAGGAAGAATTCGTGCCCATCCATGAAGGCGAAGTACGCATGTACGCCTGCGGCCCTACGGTATATGATTATTTCCACATCGGCAATGCCCGTCCGTTTATCGTCTTTGATGTGCTGAGACGTTATTTCGAGCACCGCGGCTACAAGGTGACCTTCGTGCAGAACTTCACCGACATCGATGACAAAATGATCAAGCGCGCCAATTCCGAAGGCATCACCGTAAAGGAACTGGGCGACCGCTTCATTAAAGAGTATTATCAGGACGCCGGTGCGCTCGGTATCCGTCCGGCTACAGTACACCCCCGTGCAACCGAGCATATCCCCCAGATCATTGCTCTGGTCCAGAAGCTGATCGAAAAGGGTCTGGCCTATGAAGTGAACGGCGATGTCTATTTTGACACCTCCGCTTTCCCCGCATACGGTTCTCTCAGCGGACAGAACCTTGAGGATCTGGAAGCAGGCGCGCGTGTCGAAGTCGACAGCGACAAAAGACATCCTGCCGATTTCGCCGTCTGGAAGGCCCAGAAGCCCGGCGAGCCCGCCTGGGACAGCCCCTGGGGTCCCGGACGTCCCGGCTGGCATATCGAGTGCAGTGCCATGAGCATGACCTATCTCGGCGAAACTTTCGATATCCACGGCGGCGGAAAAGACCTGCTCTTCCCGCATCACGAAAATGAGGTCGCACAGAGCGAAGGCGCTACCGGCAAGCCTTATGTGCATTACTGGATGCATAACGGTTTTATCAATATCGACAACGAGAAGATGTCCAAGTCCCTCGGAAATTTCTTCACTGTCCGCGACATCCTGAAGGAATATGACGCCGAAGACGTGCGTGCGTTCATGCTCTCCGCGCAGTACCGCAGCCCCATCAACTTCAGCCGTGAGATGATCGCCCAGGCGCATGCCTCCCTGACCCGTCTCTATACCGCCCGTGACCAGATGGAGTTCCTGCTGCAGCATGCTCAGGAGCGTCCTCTCAACGGGGAAGAAGAAGCCTTCGTAAAGCGCATCGCAAGCTATGCGGATCGTTTCGATTCCGCAATGGATGATGATCTGATTACCGCTGACGCGATGGGTGCGCTGTTTGAGATCGTACGCGATGCCAACGTCTCCCTTACCGCTGACAGTTCAAAGGAAGCGATCAAGACCGCTCTGGATACGCTCCTGTCCCTGTGCGATGTGCTTGGTCTGCTGATGAAGAAGGAAGACGGCCTGCCGGCGGAAGTGGAAGCGCTTGCCGCTGAGCGTGTCCAGGCACGCAAGGACCGTGACTGGAAAAAGAGCGACGCCCTGCGTGACCAGCTGAAAGCAATGGGATACACCGTGGAAGACACCAAGGAAGGTCAGAAAGTCCGCAAGACCGTCTGATGTATTCATCTCCCGTCCCTCTCCGAACCATCCGGGACCTGAAGCGATGATCGCTTTTGCATAGTATCAACCAATTACCGAAGGAGGAACACTGTATGCTGATTTCCACGGATAATGGCACGATTCGTAACGAGTATGGAGATCTGGAAGCGCTGCGTCTGATCCATGAGGCCGGGTTTGACGGCATCGATTACACTTTCTACGGGATCGACCCGAGTAATGACATACTCAATCTGCCGGACAAGGAACGTTATGCGCTTGCCATGCAGCTGCGTGAGTATGCAGAAAAGGTCGGGCTGACCTTCCCGCAGGCGCATGCTCCTCTGGCTATGAAATATGATGAAGACTATGAGAGCAAGAACTATCAGGACATCATCCGCAGCTTGGAGTTCTCATACTGGCTGGGCATCAAGCAGATCGTCATCCATACGCTGCGTTACCCGCGTGAGGACCTGTCAATCGATTCTGACGCGGAAAACCGTGTATTCATGCGCAGTTTTCTGCCGTATGCAGAGAAATACGACCTGGATATTGGCGTGGAAAACCTGTTCACCCATGATCTCAAGCGTCAGTGCTTCTTTGGCCGCCATGATACGCCCAAGTGGATCAATACATTCATGGATTCCCTGGAAAGCCCGCGTTTCAAAGCCTGCTGCGACCTGGGCCACTGCGCCATTACAGGCACCGAGCCGGAATCCTTCATTGCAGGCATGGATCCCGAGCGTCTGACCATGCTCCATGTACAGGACACTGACTACAAGCATGACAGCCATGTCCTTCCCTACATGGGAAAGCAGAACTGGGACAAGATCACCGATGCGCTTGCGCAGATCGATTTCAAAGGCTATATGAACCTGGAAGTCCTGCACTTCTATGAGATGTTCCCGCGTGAGCTACTGCCTCAGGCATTGCTCCTGGCCGCAGGCGTAGCCCGCAGGCTGGCGGATGAAGTCGAAGCTAAGAAGGCCGCACTGAAGAAATAACGGATATCACAAAAAGCACACGCAGGTGTGCTTTTTGCTTGGCGAAAAAAACGGGGAAAGGCTTCTGCCTTTCCCCGTGGTTGTTTTTTGGGATCAGTATTCGATCACTGTGACCAGTCCGCCGACATTGTCTGTAGAAGCGGTAAAGCCCTTTGCGTTGAACGGTACAGTCACCGTAGTGTCTGCGTATCCGCCGTCCTGACGGTAAATCTCGTAGCGCAGCGTCCCGTTCTCATAAACAGCGATGTGCGGATGCTGCATCAAGTATTCCACATACTCTTCAAGGCACATGTCCAGAGCCTTCATGGCAGCGGCATTGCCCTTGCCGACATAGCGATACACCTTCATGCTCAGGTTGATACCGGTCTTGAAGCTCTTGTCTTCGGTATCCGCATACGGGAATCCCTGAACCGGGAAACGGAACACGAATCCGTACTTCCAAGCATTCTGGTAGATCCACTTACCCTGTTCGGTCTCATGCAGCGGCGTGCTGGAGAAAGCATTGTCACCCTTCTTCCAGTTGTACACCTTGAAGCTAAGGCCGGTATGGAAGTCACTTGTTCCGGGATATGCGGTAGATTTACGGACTTCTTCGGTCAGACGATCGCCGGAATAACGGCTGGACAGCTTGTTGTATTCATCAGACCAGAGCTTGGACTGAACTTCCATCGAACGGTAGCCTTCTTCGACGATGATGTTGTCCATATCCAGACCTTCGACGCGCGCATCCTTATACAGATCCATCAGCGCTTCGACGGCTACAGTCTGCATCATAACAGACGCATTGGTCGTGGGGATGTTGTTTTCCTTGTCCTTGTCAGCACGGCTGTGATTGCTGACGCTGATCATCATATCATCCGTAAGATCTGCGGGCATAGCATTCCAGCGGTTGATGACAAGAAGTCCGCCGGTCAGCAGATCCTTGCGGGTCACGCTGCGCTGGGAACCGCTTCCAACCGGGAAAGTGCTTAGATCGATCACGTCCCAGCCTTCAGCTGCAGGCGTCGGCCACTGGTCGTTAACCACTTCGACTTTCTGGCTGCTCAGCTCTGCTACGGCCGCATTGTACTGTGCAACACGTTCAGCGTTAATACGCTCGACCTCCTGCACATTTTGTGCCTCGCTGTCCGCCAGCTGCTTTTTTGTATATACGTAACCAGCTGCAGCCAAAGCGGCAAGCAGCAAAAACAGAATCATCCACACAATCAACCTGCGGTATACGTTGCGTGTTTTTTCCTTGGCCATGATAGATCACCTTTCTGCCCGATGGGCACGGCAAGCCGTGAATTTATAAACAAATCCATCTTTTTTATATCAAATTTGTTACGATTTGTCAACAACTTTTCGGGCTTTTCTTGTAAAACTATGGGTTGGCCGGGTGATTCCATGGCTTTTCAGCTGAGTTCCAAAGTGACGGGACAGTGATCAGACCCGAATATTTCGCTGTGGATCGCCGCTTCCACGACGCGCGGCCGCAGTCTGTCAGACACGATAAAGTAGTCGATACGCCATCCGGCGTTGTTTTCACGTGCATGGAAACGGTAGCTCCACCAGGAATACGCACCGGCCTCATCCGGATGCAGAAGGCGGAAGGTATCCGTGAAACCGCTTGACAGCAGGCAGGTCATCTTCTCCCTTTCCTGGTCCGTAAATCCGGCGTTCATGCGGTTAGCCTTGGGATTCTTGATATCGATCTCCTCATGCGCCACATTCAGGTCCCCGCACAGTACGACAGGCTTAACGCGGTCAAGGCACATCAGGTACTCCCTGAAGTCATCTTCCCACTGCATCCTGTAATCCAGCCGCTTGAGCCCGTCCTGAGAATTGGGCGTATAGCAGCCCACAAAATAGAAATCATCAAACTCCAGAGTCAGAACACGTCCTTCATGGTCATGCTCTTCGATGCCTATCCCCTTTTTCACGGAGATCGGCTGGATCCTGCTGAACACGGCGACACCGGAGTAACCTTTCTTTTCCGCATAATTCCAGTATTGGCCGTACCCTTCCAGTTCAAGATCGATCTGTCCTTCCTGCAGTTTGGTCTCCTGCAGGCAGAAGATATCACAGTCCAGGGCACGGATGCTGTCGAGGAATCCTTTTCCCATTACGGCGCGAAGGCCGTTCACATTCCATGAAGCCAGTTTCATATTCAGAAAACCTCCTTCTGCAGACACGCGATCAGCTGCTGTATGTTCTCATCTGAATATTCGATTTCCGCTGAATACTGCCGCGCAGTCTCGCACAGCATCTCCTGCCGGTTGCGTGCGATCGCCAGGATCATCCTTACGCTCAGCACGGCAAGCCCCGCATAGAAAGGTGCAAGACGTGACTGACAGCCAGCAAACAAATGCCGGTACAGAAAATATACAAGCAACTGTTCGATCATTTCAGACGGGAAAGCCAAAGGATCATCTTCAGGCGCGGCACTGAGTAATACGTTTTCCCACTCCTTATCCATGTGCTCAAGGCTATTGAAGACCTCCACCCAATGCGAAGGAGTGAGATCCGCATTCTCCATCCCGACAGCTTCCAGGATATGTTCCATTCTCTCGGGTATCTGCAATGAACGGTCCTGTGCGATGCCAACAAGCTCATTCAGCAACGCGGTATACTGCTGCTCCCATTTCCTTGGCGGCGTCCTGCGCCGTCCGTCGTCCTGCAAGATCAGCCTGACAGGTTCGGTTTGGTGCAGGATCAGATCGCAGGCCGCTTCGCAGCAGAGTCCGAGTCCCTTTTCAATTCCGTCCGAGCGGAAATGGTAGAATCTTGGATGGTCACTGCAAATCCGGCATATGAACCCTTCGCCTTTTTCCCTGATCAGCCTGCACAGTCCGCTTTTCTCCAGGAACGGGCAGCGTTCCCCTTCCTGCAGCGAAAAATGTGCGCCATTCTCATCTGCGGCTATGTTTGCGCGCAGGCAGTCACCCAGTTCCCCCGGAAGCGAGAGAAATCTGCGCAGCGAGCGCGGATCAATATCGATTTCCCAGCCTATGCAGCAGGAATGCCGGCATCTGTCGGCTATACAGTGAAACGACGGATAATAATCCGGATAGACAGTAATCAAGAGAAACCCCCGTGAAATCAAAAACCGCCGCCAGAGGCGACGGTTGTCAACAATACCGCTTACTGCTCAACAGGATATACGCAAGCCTGCTTCTTGTCGCGGCCCAGGCGCTCGAAACGAACAATGCCGTTGGCCTTGGCGAACAGGGTATCATCCTTGCCGATGCCTACGTTCTGGCCGGGATGAATATGCGTTCCGCGCTGACGAACAAGAATATTGCCGGCCAGGACGAACTGACCATCGGCACGCTTGACGCCCAGACGCTTGCTTTCGCTGTCACGACCGTTGCGGGTGGAGCCCATACCTTTTTTATGAGCAAAGAGCTGAAGATTCATTTTCAACATGTTGTTGTCCTCCGTTCTCACTTCACCATCCGGTGAAACCTAACATACTTGGGATAAGAAGCCGCTATGTCTTTGATTCCCTGTTCGAAGGTCTTCAGTATGACCTGTGCGTCATGTGTCAGCTGATCCTCTGTGAGGATGACGGTCAGATGTCCGTCCGACTCGTCTGCTGCAGGAGCGATGCCTGCCACGCTCTCCATTGCATTGATGCATGTCAGCGAGAGCGCCGAAACAGCGGCACACACGATATCACTTCCGGACTCCGCATATCCGCTGTGACCGGAGCATTCAAACCCGGTCAGGCGTCCCTGCGGATCTGTGAACAGGGTTACCCGCGTCATCAGCCGTTGATCGCGGTGATCTCAACCTTGGTGAAGGGCTGGCGATGGCCGGCCTTGCGGCGGTAGTTCTTCTTGCTCTTGTACTTGAAGACGATGATCTTCTGAGCTTTGCCCTGCTGCAGCACTTTGCCGCTCACACTGGCACCTGCCAGCACGGGGTTGCCCACTTCAACAGTGTCTCC
>JAFZPO010000240.1 GCA_017550305.1 Clostridia bacterium | reverse complement strand
CATGCTGCAGCTTGATGACTTCCTTCTTGGGCAGGACGTCGAACTGACCGTTCTGCTCCATGCGGTCGATCTGGTTCAGGCGATCGATGCGGGTCTTGATGGTCTTGTAGTTGGTCAGCATGCCGCCCAGCCAGCGGTTGTTCACATAGAACATGTTGCAGCGCTTGGCTTCGCTTTCGATGCTTTCCTGAGCCTGCTTCTTGGTGCCGACAAACAGGATGCTCTTGCCTTCCATGGCCTGGTTGCGAACGAACATGTAAGCTTCATCGATCTTCTTTACGGTCTTCTGCAGGTCGATGATGTAGATGCCGTTGCGCTCGGTGAAGATGTACTGTGCCATCTTCGGGTTCCACCGACGGGTCTGATGACCGAAGTGTACGCCGGCCTCGAGCAAGTGTTTCATTGAGATGACTGCCATTGGTTTTTCCTCCTTGTTTTTACCACCGCGGAGATTTTGATTTGATGCCGGCCACCCTGTTCGGGCACAAGCGGCAGCATCTCCGCGTGCGTTATCCGAGCTACTATATCATAAATCCGGTGGAGGTGCAAGCCTTTTTTTGAATTGAAAACAAATTTCTTCTATTTAATTTTCACGAATTCAATATCCAGGCATTATTTGAAATCAGGTGCATGCAGAATCATAAACTGTTTGCGTTTTTTTACAATCATGATATAATATTTCCGTTTATTTTTCCTTATGCTTATGCATGTGGTTTAGTTCAGGAGGAAACATGCACATTCTAGTGATCGGTGACGGTAAAGTCGGACATACGCTGGTCGAGCATCTGGCAGCTGAAGGCTATGATGTTGTGATTATTGATAAAAGCAGTGAAGTTCTGGAGCGCACGCAGAATACGCTTGATGTTCTGTGTATCCGCGGAAACGGCGCCAATGCGCAGACGCTGATGGACGCCGGCGTACGCAAGGCTGATATCCTGATCGCAGCGACGGCGAGTGATGAAACCAATATGCTTTGCTGCCTGATCGGAAAGCGCCTTGGCGCAAAGTATGCGATCGCGCGCATCCGTGACCCGGAATTCAATGAAAGTCTGAATATGCTGCGTCACGAACTGGATATCGATATGGCGATCAATCCGGAACGCGCGACAGCCATTGAGATCAGCCGTCTGCTGAGATTTCCTTTTGCCAGCAATATTGATTCCTTTGCCAAGGGCAGGGTTGAAATGATCGGTTTCCGCGCTGCGGAACAGGATCCGGTCGTAGGGATTCCTCTGCGTGATCTTGGAAGCAAGCAGCGAGGGATTCCCCGTGTACTGTACGCTCTCGTGGAGCGCGGCGGCGAGCTGATCATGCCTAACGGCGATTTCATCATCCAGCCCGGTGACCGCGTGCATGTTGCTGCGGATACTGTTACGATCACTGAGTACTTCCGCTTCCTCGGCAGGATGGGCATGCGCATCCGTGACGTTATGCTGCTGGGCGGCGGCAGAATCAGCTGGTACCTGGCCAAAATGCTTACTCCCATGGGCTTCCGTGTCTCGATGATCGAGATCAACCAGGAAAAGGCGGAGCTCCTGAGCGAATCCCTCCCCGACGTCAATGTGATCCAGGGAGACGGCACGGACCAGGAGCTGCTTGAACAGGAAGGCCTGCCCCAGATGGATGCTTTCGTTGCGCTCTGCGACCGTGATGAAGAGAACCTGATGACGGGCCTGTTTGCCGTACGCAAGGGCGTGAATAAGGTCATCGTCAAGAATAACCGCGTCGCATATGCCGACATCATCGGCTCCATGGGTCTGGACAGCGTTGTCAGCCCCAAATCGATCACATGCGCCAATATCCTCCGGTATGTGCGTGCACGCGTCAACAGTGAGGGCACCAAGCTTGAAAGGCTGCACCGCCTGGCAGATGGACGTGCAGAGGCACTTGAGTTTATCGCACGCAACGGGGACCCGTATATCGGGATTCCGCTGAAGGATCTTACGCTCCGCGGCGGAGCGCTGATCGCCGTTATTGTGCGTAATGACAAGGTGATCGTTCCCTTCGGCAACGATCATATCGAAGCCGGTGATACAGTGATCATCCTCACCTGCGAAACGGGAATAGCCGACCTCAATGAGGTAATTCGCAAATGAATAAGAAACTGATCATCAAGGTTCTTGGAGCAATCCTGCTGATCGAAGCCATAGCGATGATTCCTTCAATGATCATCGGCCTCATCTACCGGGATCCGGATGATGCTTCCGCCATTGCGGTGAGCATCGGATTCCTTGTGCTTTTCGGACTGCCTTCGTGGCTGTTCATGAAGCCGGATGAAAAGAACCTGCGTGCTAAAGACGGGTTCCTGATCGTTTCTCTCGGCTGGCTCGTGATGAGCGTGTTCGGGGCGCTGCCGCTGTTCTTCAGCGGGATGATTCCCAACTATATCGATGCTTTGTTTGAGTCGGTATCAGGTTTCACTACGACCGGCGCAACAGTGCTCCTTCAGTTTGAAGGCCAGCCCCATGGCGTGATGTTCTGGCGCAGCTTTACGCACTGGATCGGAGGCATGGGCGTTCTGGTCCTGACACTTGCGCTGCTGCCGCGTCTGACCGGACATACAGCGCATCTTGTGCGCGCCGAGAGCCCGGGCCCGACCATGAGCAAGATCGTTCCCAAAATGGGCGATTCAGCCAAGATCCTGTATATCATTTACGGAGCACTGACGACGCTCGAGTTCCTGGCCCTTCTGATTTGCGGTTTGACCCCGTATGAAGCCGCTTATCATGCCATCAGCAATGCCGGAACAGGCGGGTTCAGCACACGTGCCGCCAGCATAGGTGGATTCAACAGCCTGGCTGTCGAGATCGTGATCACCGTGTTCATGGTATTCTTCAGTATCAACTTTGCTCTGTACTACCGTGTAATTATCGGTGATTTCAAGTCACTGTTCAAGAATGAGGAACTGCGCTGGTTTGCCTGCCTGTGGATTGGATCCGTACTGCTGCTCAGCGGAATCATCCGTCCCTGCTATGACGGATCGTTCTTTAAAGCACTGCGTTACGGCAGCTTCACTGTTTCAACGATTCTTTCTACGACAGGTTTCGGTACAGCAGACTTCAACACCTGGCCTATTGCGGCGAAGTGTCTCATTTTCTTCCTGATGTTCATCGGCGCCTGCGCAGGGTCTACTGCTGGCGGCATGAAGATCATCCGTGTGGCGCTGCTCTGCAAGCTTGGCAAGCGTGAAATCAGCCGTACAGTACAGCCCAGGAAGGTTCAGGTAGTG
>JAFZPO010000239.1 GCA_017550305.1 Clostridia bacterium | reverse complement strand
TTGTACTTGAACATCTCCCCCTGTTCAGCGCCGGGCTGCATGTCATTGATCTCCATGAGCGTCTCGCTGTCGCCTTCCAGCAGCGGCTCATTCACGAAGACCAGCGGCAGTACCGTATCCGTATTGTTCTTGGCTGTTACCAAGAAAGTGATCTCTTCGCCTTCGACATAGTACTCGCCGTTCTTCGGACCGCCCACGATCTCCTTCTTCAGCATCAGGCTGGTCTTATCGGTGGTATATACAAACATCCAGTCAGAATCGCTCTTCTCCTCCAAGCTGTCGGGGTCGGTCCATTCGACGAGCGCTTCATTGTAGATACCGCCAACGAGCACATCATCCTCGGTAACAGTGTAGACATACTCCTTGACAATCACATCGCCTACCGGAATCGTCGGCAGTGTCTCTTTTATTCCAAACAGGGTTTCGGTCAGCACAGCGTCCGTGACTTCTACTTCGCCGATATTCGGGACTTCCACCACATAGACGATCTGTTCACCCTTCTGGTAACCTTCGGGAAGGGCAGAACCAGTCTTGACATACTTGAGGAGCAACAGCGCGCTCTCGCCGGGGATTTCCCAGTCGGCCGGGCCAGGCTCGACCATCATGAAGGAATACTCGCTGTGGTCCGTTTCACACAGTACAGTATCCGTATCATCCCAATCACGGCCCAAGGCGTAGAGTTCAATATCGACCGTTCCTGCAACGCCCGCAGTCTGTGAATTCGGCGTAAGGACATTAGTCACCAGCCATACATTCGTATAATCGCTGTAGCTCTCGCCCGGATACAGCAGGATGTTCAGCGGGATGAACGTTTCATTGCCGTCGCCCCACCTCTCCAGAAGCTTGTCGATGTACAGCGGCACATCGCCGGTATTGATCAGCACAAAGTCGATCTTCACGACATCACACTCGCTGTAGAGCTCGGCATACGGGTAACTCGCCTTCATGGGCGAAGCAATCGTGGTCAGTTTCAGTGCGGGTTCTTTGGGCAGGGTACTGCCGTTGCTCAGCGGGATATCGATATCCGCGAGGTTGGAATCAACGCGCATGCCCCGCTCTTCCTCACCAATCAGGACATACCCGCTTCTCCAGGCAGACCAGCTGACCCTGCCGGCTTCCACGTCTTCCGGGAATACCTCGTCCAGGAACGTCCACTCCATACTCCAGCCAGGCTTCAGCACGGTAAATGTTACCCCGCCGAAATCGAGATACCAGTTGGGCTGAACGATATCTTCGTAGATGGAATGATCAAGGCAGGCAGGAACCAGCATGTTCACATTGCCTGTATTTGTCAGCTTGAAGTGCTCACGGATGGTATCCCCGGCAACCTTGCCAATACCCTCATCCGGTGCCCAGCTGACTTCCAAGAACAATGCGGGAGCATCCTCATTTTCCGCGGTAGGCCAGATCATTTCCACAGTATTGGAATGCACAGCGCCAGCGGCATCTGACAGAACCGTCTTCTCTATTTCCTGTGCGGTTTCATCCCAGGCCTGGCCGTTGAATGTCAGGCCCATATAACCCATATCCACGTCCTCTTTCCAGACCTGGACAGTCTCAAAGAACACTGCAGATTCTCCGGGGTTGATCACTGTATCATCATAAGTGTACCAACGGCTCCCATCATATGCCCAGTCGAAGAAATAGCAAGGTGCACTCAGAGGAGTACTACCGAAGTTTGACAGGGTGATCTTGAGATCAATACTGTCGCCCTCTTCATAGACTGCCTTCCAAGGACTCACCTGAGTAATTTCCAACTGGAGCTCCGGCGCACTCATGGGCCAGTTCATTTCCACATAATTGGAGATTACTGCGGACTCGTTTCCACCGAACTGCTGGACGTCAAATCCGCCATCCGCCGAAGTTGCCAGCCATGCCTGACCGGCAACGACCACTTTGGCATTGCCTTCAAGAAGATCTTCGTTTCTAAAGGCATAATACAGGCCGGTAAAAGTGATGCTTTCGCCGGGCGCAAGCTCCGCGGATTCATCATACTTCAGCAGGATGTCACTATCCTCCTTTAGAAGGAAATAGCCGGGAGCCTTTAGCGATACATTGCCGGTATTGGTCAATGTAACTTCCAGATCCACTGTATCATTAACATAATAGGTCTCCTGTTCGGGAGAAACCTGCTTGATTTCGAGATACAGCTGGGGCTCGCTTGGAGTCACAAGCCAGCTTATTTCCGCAAGGTTAGACTGTACGGCCAGATCGTTCTGCGAGATCTGATCTGTGTCGGCATCATCCTTGGTGCTGGTTGCCCAAGCCTGGCCGATGGCCTTCACTTCTCCCTTGCCTTCTGCCGCATGCTCTTCATCGAAAATGAAGCACAGATTATTGAACGAGATACTCTCACCCGGAGCAAGTACTGTTGATTCATCCAGCTTTCCAAGGCTCATGCCATCATCATACACAAGGAAATAGCTGGGGAGCATCAGCGACATATTGCCCGTATTGGTGAGGATGACCTCCAGGTCAACCCTTTCCCCGGGATGATAGCTTTCCTGTTCAGGAGTAGTCTGTTTGATCTCCAGATACAGCTGGGGATTACCTTCAGTCACAGGCCAGATCGTTTCCACCGTATTCGATACGACTGCCGAATCGTTTCCGCCCAGCTGCCGGATGTCGAATCCGTCCTCCGCTGTTGCCAGCCATGCCTGGCCGATAAGCACCGACTTACCCTGGCCGTCCGCAAGATCTTCCTCATTAAAGATGAAATGATAACCTTTGATCGTGACACTTTCACCGGGAGCAAGTACTGCAGACTCAACAAACTGTGCCGGATGCTCTTTGCCTCCATAAATGATGAAGTACCCGGGGGTCTTCAGCGGTACATTGCCGGTATTGGTCAGGATGATATCCAGATCGACTCTATCTTTGGGATGATAGCTCTCCTGTTCAGGAGATATCTGCTTGACTTCCAGCAACAGGGCAGGTTCCACACTCTGGTAAGTCGCTTTGAAATACATCAGGACCCCGTCGCGGTCATTGTCGGAAACATACGGTTCAATGCCCAGAAGCTCAATTGTGAATACGTCACTGGTTATATCAACCTGTGCCGGATCGACCTGCGTAAAGTCAATCGAATGATCTCCCTGAGCATCGTTCAGAACCGAGATATGGAAATAATAGGACTCACCGGCCATTGGGGCATCTGTTAAATTTATATTATTGTCAGAATCAGAATAAAGAGGGGTGTAATCAGTCCTGTAGAGACTCGCATCCGGTACTGCATCCTGCCAGATGCACTGAGCGCCGGTATCATAACCCAGTTTCCATCCGCCAACGGTGCTGCTGCAGCCGGAGAAATTCTGTTTCTCGCCTTTGAGAACATATTGCGTTTCTTCTTCTATCGGGTAGTGTACCTCTATGGTGTTGGTCTGACCGGTTATCGGAGCAGGTACACCTTCTGAATATGAATAGCTTTGGTAAATATGGCGAATGGCTTCTCCGACCATTCCATCTGCACCGTTAATGTAAATGGTCAGCACCCAGTGGAACGAAGCACCGGGTTGGATAACAGTTCCATTAATATCGGGCCACGGATCAATAAGGTCGCCGATCGGATGCTCGGTGATCTCTGTCTCGGTCAGTGTAACTGGCACATTGCTGTAGTTGTACGTGTACATGTCCAGCTCGATCTTACTGCCGATAACATACTTTTCGGGCAGCCACTTTTCGTTATAATCCAGAAATACATCGATTTCCACACCGATTGCCGGGATTTCACGCTGCTCCTTGTGGCTCGCATCGTTCTTGCAGACGCGTTCCTCAAGACCAGCAACACCGACCGCGGGCTCCTTGATCACTTTCCACTCGCCCCAGTCATGATCGCCCAGTCCATCGGCATAATTGCGTTCCCATTCCTTGGTCCCGCAGCGCTGGCATACATGATACCGCGTTCCGTACGATACACAGGTGGAAGGCGTATCATTTGTCCATCCGCCCCATTTATGGCCTGTGGCGGGGATCGGCTCACGGTAGGCATCACCACAACGGGAACAGGTATAGATCGCCATGCCGTCTGATGTACAGGTAGCCTCCTGCGCTACACTGCGCTTGTAATCATGTCCCAGTGCCGGAATGGAGCCGCCGTTATCCAGTCCCTGTCCGCAGCGGGAACAGACGGTAATATAGTATCCCGGCTTCGTGCAGGTAGGCTCTTCCCTGACCTGCCGCGTCGGGACGTGTCCCAGCGGAGGAGTTTCCTCATATTCATATGTCCAGCACTCGGTACAATAACGATAACGCGCTCCGCCGTATACACAGCCAGCTTCTCCCTCCGGATACCATTGGCTCCATTTGTGTGTATGCGTGGTCATATCGTATGCCAATGCTTCTGGAAGCACTCCTAGAACCAGGCACAGCGTCAATATAATGGCAAACAGTCTTTTCATTCCCTCTCCATCCTTTCTTATATAAAGATGTCGTTCGGTGCAGTATCAAGATTGTCGGTCGTTATATCAATATGTGGATACGGTGATTATAGCACGGAAAAACAAATTTGTATACCTACTTTAATATGGTGTTACATTCTTGTTCCTGTCATGAAAAGACGGCCCGAATGACAGGCCGCCTTTCCATGCTTATTGTTCTTTACTTTGCGAAATCTCCCAGCAGGTCCAATGCCAGCTGATGTACTTCCTGTGCCGCAGTCATGCTCCAGGCGGTAGCAGTCTCCGCATCAGGCTGTGTTGCTGCAAAAGCCGCAAAGTCAGCATTGATAGCTGCCTGCTTATCTGCCAATGCACCGACAATTTCAGCCTTCTGCGCATCATCCGCCAGGCCGGACAGGATCAGATTGCTTAGTGCGTCATAACTCCAGTACATCGACTCCTGCCAGCCTTCCGGCAGTGTCTTGAAGCCGGCTATCTGAACACGCTCGCCGTTCACGCGTTTTGATACGGTTGCCGGATAGCTGAATCCTTCCTGCGGTTTTTCTTCGCTGAATACCGCCGTTGCCGTGCTCAGTTTATAACTGACGTCCACATCCGTGGTCAGCATGGGATAGTAGGGCACAAACAGGCCGTACTCCGCGGCATCCATGCATACCCATTCTACCGTTCCCAGAGCGCCTTCACCGCTGATCTGGAAGATATGTGTATCCAGGTTGTTGGCATAGCCGATATTACTGATGTGATAGTATCCCTGCGCGTCCTCGATCGTGAGAAGATGATCCGGCTTGATCCCAGTATAGAACGGTACGATTTGTCCGTCCGCATCCACATTGGAGATCAGATAACCGTTTTCTGTATCCGCTGTCGGATCCAGATAGGGCAAAGCGTTGAGCATACGTGCATTCGCATTGCTCCCGCCGCAGAAGGACAGTGCATAATTGATGGTATTCTGGTCCGGATCGCCTACCAGGAAACCGCCTGCCTGTGCCGTCTCTATCAGTTTGGGAGAAGCAAGCACGTTTTCATCATCCAGGTCGATGAGTCCCAGCATCGACATGTTCGGCTGGGCAAAGATCAGGCTGTCATTCAGCTTGATCGCCAGATATTCATGACCGCTCATGTTCTCGATATACCAGGCCTCCTGTGCATCAGCTATGATCAGACCGGAACCATTATTCGCGCCGACTGTGTCATAAATACCGGTCAGCAGCGCCAGTGCCTCCTGTGCGGAAGCCGCTTCGCTCAGCACGACTGTAACGATCTCCGCTTCTTCTATGCCTTCATCTTCATACGGATCGACCGCAAGCGGCGCATCGGAAGGATAAAGGGTTTCTGTTGCCGTGATCGATACGCCTTTCTCATTAGTTCCTGCAGCTTCATAAGGTGTATGGGCATGCGTCTCGCCGCAGTTGGGGCATACGTTACCTACTCCTTCGCCATTGTCATCTCGGAAAGCGGTATAGGCATAACTGTCATGCGTAAAAGTCCATGTGAAACCGTAGCAGCCTGCATATTCCTCACCTGCAGTATGATTGCCGGCCGGGCTGACATAGAAGATCTTGTTCCTGCTGTTGGCAAAATCCTCGCTGCGGCCAAAGATCATTGTGCCATCAGCTGTGGTTGCCGCTCCGGCATAGAACATGGTGCAGGCTGATGCACAGTTCATAAACATGCATACAGTCAGCAGAACGCTGCATACGATCGCAATCAGCTTTTTGTTCGAGTTCTTCATAAATACCGCTTCCTTTCTTCTTTCCGGGATGCGGTTATCATACTCCCCCGTTTTTGCATTGTCAAGTATTTTTATTATATTATCTGCATAATTATGCTGTTCTTTGATTGTTTTTTATGTAAGCGTAAAAACACAGCTCGACTATTGCATTTTCATACAGAAGCGATTATAATGTTTACGTCAAAAAAACTGCCAGATATTGCATTGTTTCGTATGAACAGGACGACAAGTCCCGTTTATGCGTATTCTATGACGAGACGAATATCGGATCGGAACAGATTGCCTCTTTATTTCCAGCCGCTGTATAAAACCCGATTCTGACGGCGCAAGCCGTACAAAAATAGGAGGAACCCATTATGAAGAAACTTGTTTCCCTGTTGCTAGTCGCAGTGCTGCTGTGCATTTCCGTCAGCGCTCTGGCCTACAGCCCCGAAGAGCCCATCACCATCCAGTACTGGCACACCCGCGGCAGCGGTGCCCAGCAGGAGACCATGGAGTACCAGATCAACGCGTTCAATGAAACCGTTGGTAAGGAAAAGGGCATCATTGTCGAAGGTACCTACATCGGCGGTTATGCCGACATCATGGCCAAGGTTCAGCTGGCTGTAGCTTCCGGCGAACAGCCTGCCGTGTGCATCACCGGCAACACCCGTATCGCCATCCTGCAGGAGGACGGCATCCTTGAGGATATGCTGCCCTATGCCAAGGATAGTGGCCTGGATCTGACCAACTTCTATCCCGGCATGATCAACGTGCCCTACAACGATGAGACCCAGCTTTACTCCCTGCCCTACATCAAGTCCACTCCCGTTCTGTACTACAACAAGACCATTGCCGATGAGAAGGGCATTGTTGTTCCGGATCATATGACCATGGATCAGCTGGAAGAGATCTGCAAGGCCGCCTACACCGTAGCCGACAACGGCGAAGTGGAGATCTGGGGCTTTGAGTCTGTCAACGACTTCACCTACTATCAGGGCGCGTTCCTGTGGCAGCTGGGTGAAGAGCTGTGGAACGCCGAAGGCGAATCCCCCGCTCTGGAAGGCACCTCCATGCTGAAGGTCCTGTCCGACTGGCGCCGCTGGATCGACGAAGGCTGGTGCCGCCCCTTCGACAGCACCAATGCTTCCAACATCATGACCGAAATGTTCTACCAGGGCAAGCTGTTCGCCTTCTGGAACAGCTGCGCTTCCATGTCCAACATCGCCCGTTATTCCAAGGAAGCCGGCATCGAGCTGGGCGTAACCAACCTGCCCACCTATGTTGCTGACAATCCCATCGTGCCTATCGGCGGCGGTAACATCACGCTGGTTGGCCAGGGCAATACTGACGAGCAGAAGCAGGCCGGCTGGGAGTTCATCAACTTCCTGATGACTGATGAAATGGTGGCCTACAACGCCATCCACAGCGGCTATCTGCCCACCACCGCCACTGTTGCCAACAACGAAGAGATGAAGGCCTTCTGGGAAGAGAACCCCATCTTCAAGGTCGCTTATGATCAGCTGCCCAACGGCATCGAGCAAAGCTGGCCGTACTTCGAGTACAACAGTGAGTTCAAGACCAACATCCAGGCTGTCGTATCCCGCCTGGTGCAGGAGAAGAGCATCGACACCGCCGAGGAAGCTGTACAGGCTATCAAGGAAGAGTGCGCTCACCTGTTCTGATTTTCTGAACCTACCCCTCGGGAGGGCCGCAAGGCCCTCCTTTTTCTGTCTTCATTCTTCTGTATCACCTTTGTTTCTTCTTCATATTTGCTTGTAATCACATTATCTCCGCTGTATAATTAACCCACAATTTACTTATCGATATTCGAGGAGGCGTCCACACCTTCAACTATCAGGAAAAGTACGTTGCAATAAAGAAGGACGCAGTGAAAAACGTTCTTTAATCTGGATTAAGGAATACAGATACGCTCCGTATTATTTGAGTTTATGGGCAGACTCCACATTCTCTGAGAAACAAGTCTTTAGTTGAGAAAAATGCCACATTTTAAAGAAATGATCTTTATCTTTGCTATCACATTTGTCGTACTCATTGTTGCTGACTTCTAGCGAAACAAGATTCCGGGTCTCATCACCAACAAGCCGAGCAGCAAAACCGCAGGATGCAATCGAAACAAAAAGAACAACCCATACAGGAACACCTTACCGACCACTTTGCAAAGGAAAGAATACTATAACAGCACTGAAGGGATGATCATCATGAAACCGATTCATTCAGCCTTCCATGCCACAATTCCCAGCAGGATACAGAAATGCGTCCTGCTGCTGCTTGTTCTGTGCCTGCTGTTGAGCTGCGTCGCACCCACTACAGCGCAGGCAGATAAGGCCGAAGATCTGAAGGCACTGCTCAGTTCTGCCATGGAGCTGATCAACGAACTGCCGCGAAAGTATGCCAGTGACATAATCGGTTACGACTACTATAAGACACTTCCCGAGGGTTGGGAAGCGCTGCAGCGAACGCTTGATTTTCTCTCGTTCCGCTTTTCCGATGCACTCACCGACATGAAGCGAGAACAGTATTTGTTCTCATTAGCGCTCACCATCTGCGCAAAAGATGAGAAGGTCAGCTGGCTGAATACCCGGGCACTTTCAGAGATCCTTGATCTGGAAGATAAAAATTATACCTCACGGGAGCTCAAAGCATTAATGGAATTGGCTCTCGACGAAAACAACCCCGGTTATAGTGCTGATATGCTGGAATATGCCAACGGGCTGAAAGCAATCGGTTACTCATTAAAAACTCTGAAAGATGTATGTGACGCATGCAACCAGAAGATGCTCCTTGAAAGCATGGATTGGGAAAGGCTGCAGTTTCTGGCATATGCATGGGCAAACTTCGGGAATGGCACCTTAAAACAAATGGGCAGAACTCTGGTGGATTTCTGCAAATATGACGGCAGTACACAATCCTTTGTTGCCTCCATGTCCGTTCTCAAAAATGCGGGCTTAAGTACAGTTGTTGATGTAGCGATCAGCGAGAGCATCAAAGCTGCCGCTGCTGGTGCAGGCTTTGTTTATCAGGCATTCCTCTTTGGCGTAAATACTGCAACCCGTCTTGATGTACTGACTGGATCTTTCTACGATATGATTTATGCCGCCGAAGCACTGGAAGCCTGCTCGGATTATCTGAACTATACAAAAGAGAATGTTGAGATAAACATTGATTATTTCTTCGAATCAGAAGACAACTTGACCTTGCTGGAATACTACTTTGACTGGCTGATGTGCGCTGGCGCCAATTATGCTGACGTCTGCGCTGTCATGAACGAAACTTATTCTTCCTATATAGGAATTGCAAAGGATGCCTTTAATAACACAAATGGAAAAATCGATGAGGATCACGATCTTTCATATGTTGATGATACGATGATCCGGCGCGCCACGCAGGCGATAAATGACTCTAAACAATTCCAGAACCAGGCTGACGAACTGCTCAAGCGCCGTGAATGGTACGAGTATACATGGGAAAACGGAAAGCTGCCTAACAACGCAAAATATAAGTATGACTATTCTGATGTGTGGGTGCATCACTGGGTCATGCAGGATAATCCAAAGAATACTCTCGATATCACCAGGACCCGTGACGGTTCCCTGCATGCCATACTTCATTTTGACGGTGTAGATAATTACAACTTCTATTTTGAGCCCTATGATTACGAAGTCGTCGAATTCGGAGAAACGGACGACCTGATCTACGGTACAATGTATATCAATGCATACAACGGCGGCACGCTGGAAATCAACTTGTTTACTTACGTAATGGAAAAATCCGATCCGTTGTATGACTATGTCTCACATTATGAAGATGAATACATGTCCGGCGGCTGGTACGTCTTCACGACCGACAATCCGCCCGATCTGTTCAGGTACGGCGGCCCGATGGATTACGGTTGGGAAGGCTGGGATGAAGGCTTCGAATGGGTCTATCTGTCCGATGAGGAACGCGCCCAGCTGTTTGGTGAGTTGTCAACCATAAACATGCTCGCTGCTTCCGGCGCCGGTGCGTGGGAAGGACGTCTGCTGATCGACGCTTCAGGCAACTTCACCGGCTATTATTACGACGAGGATATGGAAGAAATCTCCGAAGTCTCCTTCTCCGGCCGCTTTGGCGAAGTCTGGCAGACAGAGGAAACGACCTACTATCTGGAAGTCGCCTCTGCCTCGACGCTGCAGGTGCCGGGAACTGAAGCCATGACCACCTGGGGCGGACATATCACCTATGCCGAAACGCTGTTCCCGCAGGACAGCGAATGGCTGCTCACGCTTCCGGGAACGCCGAACGACAGTATCCCGGAAGATGTCCAGGCCGAGATCGGCGGGACGCTCGGTGAATGGGGCG
This sequence comes from Clostridia bacterium, assembly GCA_017550305.1. Lineage (GTDB taxonomy): Bacteria > Bacillota > Clostridia > Christensenellales > Aristaeellaceae > SFMI01. The sequence continues at coordinate 5,307 of JAFZPO010000239.1, read as the reverse complement.
ACTTCTCCGGCTTCTACACGCTGACAGATTACAGCAGCGGATGGGGATTCTTCAGCAATCCCTATGATTGGGATCCCCGGTGCATGGACCCGATGCCCACCGCAACACCGGTACCGGTCACGTCCAAGCCTGTCACTCCTGCGCCGGTGACCGCCACGCCGGTACAGTCCCCGGAAGATACAACGCGCCTGCCCGACGGGCATCTGCGCTATGATAATGGCACTGTTGTTTTCGAAGCGCCTGCCGAAGCCGTAATTCTGCCCGCCTCGAACCAGTCGGATGGCGTATGGAGTATTGCAGTCCTGGTTCCCTGTGCGGAGTCTTGGGAAGAATACCAGGTCAGAAACAATTCCCTGCTGTCAATCAGCAACCGGGTCGAGCTCGGCATATATACCATATCTATCGCGCCTGTCCAGTACTATGAAAAGCTGTATGGCGCAGAATACCTGGATGCGGAAAGCATATCAAAGCTCGCAGGTACTGCTCATTTCAGAAAGGTCGGCTACTGGTCCGGCACACAGATGGTCGCTTCTTACACTGGCGACAAAAAATCGGCATTCTATGTGCGCGCAGCGGCAGATGAAACCAACCTGATTCCCGGTGAGATCAAGGAATACTATGTCCAGCTGTCCGGAGACAGGATCCTGAACATCACAACACACGATTATCCATACGATGTACCGGAAGGCATACTGGATCTGTTCCTGCAGACGCTGGAGATCCATGATCCTCTGGATGCACAGCCGCCTGCCGCATCACGGCCGGCAGCCGGTGCGCAGCCCCGCACGGGTGACCTTGTGACCTTCGGCCGTTATGAACAGGATAACGATCTCTCCAACGGCGCTGAACCGATCGACTGGCTTGTGCTGTCCGTGCGCAACGGCAAAGCACTGATCCTCAGCCAATACGGCCTTGATTGCAGGAAATACCATTCTTCACCTTTTGATATCACCTGGGAAGACAGCGCGACCCGCGCATGGCTCAACAGCACGTTCCTGGAAGACGCCTTTACCTCGGAAGAGCAGGCCGCAATCCAGATAACGACCGTCCCGAACGACAGCAGCCAGTGCAACAGCAAGTGGGATTCCATTGGCGGAAACAACACACAGGATCGGATCTTCCTGCTCAGTTACCAGGAAGCCGGAACATACTTCCGCCGGATCTATGAGCGCAAGTGTCTCCCGACGGAGTACGCACTCGCGCAGGGTGCTTTCACCGATCAGTATGAGCGGATCGACGGCAATCCGGTTGGCATCTGGTGGCTGCGTTCTCCCGGACGTACACAGGAAGATGCAGCACATGTTTCCTCCACAGGTTCCTGCAACAGCTATTCATCCGTTTCCTTTATGGCTTCCTATATGATTCGCCCGGCCATGTGGGTCAGTCTGGATGCTCTGACGGATACTTCAGAGTCGTCCAGCCTCACTCCGCCTACACCCACGCCCGCTTCGCAAACCGGCAGCTGGCTGCCCACACCGCCGCCCGAATACGTCACACACCTCCCCAACGGCAACATCTGGTATGATGACGGACGCTTTGCCTTTGAAGCGCCTCCGGATGTATACATCATCGTACCGTTTGCCGCAGCAAACGGCAACTGGGGCGTGACCTTTATGATGGGCCATAACGAGGAGCTGGATGATGTCATCCGCCGTCTGTATCCGGATAAAACGCCAACCGATGTGCTTGTCGAATACCTGACTGTCGGCAAAATTGGTACAGGCACATATGAGACTGCTTCCAAATTCTATGATAAAGATATCCGTGATGCGGAAACGCTGAATTACACCTATTACAGGAATTCTATCGGAGCGGATAACAAGCAATCCGGCACAAATGTTGGTTACGGTACCACCACGCTGGCCGGACGTACAGCATATTACAACTGGGTTGAATCAAATAGTCCCATTCTTCCGGCAACACGCCGTGAACAGTACTATATCCCGCTGACAGACGAGCGTTACGTGCTCTTCTCCACGGACGATGAGCACAACAGCATCTACCGCAGTGCCATGCAGCTGATCATGAGCACACTGGTGATCTACGATTCTGAGGGAACAGCGCCTACGGTAACCATTACCCCGACCCCAACACCTGCTGCCGCTCCCGCTGCAACACCGTACTACCATGATTTCCCGGAAACACCGGTGATTCTTTCGGATGGGATCTGCACCATCGGCTGCGGCCGTGCTACCACAATTTCAGTCTTCTATAATGATGAGTGGCTGGAAGTCGGATGTCTTCCCATCCGCTTCACAAACGCAGGCAGTAATCCGTTCTATCTTTCGCTTGGATATACCCCATCCAGTCCCATGGATCTTGCAGAGCATGACTACTACGGACGCCTCAACGGAGAAGAACTTACAGCTGCTCTTTATGTGGATTCCGAGAAAGTCTATCCTTACCCATATCAGGACTATAACAGCATGCAGCTTGCGCCGGGTGAAACTGCCGCTTTCTATGTCATTGCCTTTACGAACGGTGAATACTATCCCGGCCTTGCGGATTATGACTCCGTAAAGGTCAATCTAAGCGTTACAAATGATGGCGGCGACTTCTGGTATCGTAATTATATGCTATATTACGACAATGGATATGCCTATGTCGACTATGGATCCGAAGATAACGTCCCGGACGGCGGAGACAGCGGAAACTATGGTTATGACGATTATGATGATTATGACGATGAGTCATGGATGCTGGAAGACGCGCTATATAACGCACTGTATGACGCTCTGGGAGACTGGGAGCAGACGGATGGCACCGTGACCATGCGTGTAACCCTGGAAAGCCAGACTTCCGCCGAATACTTCCTGTACGTTGATCTGGGAACCGGGGAACCGCTTGAACTGGGGCTCTTTGGTGTCAACGACACCATTGAATACCTGGTCTTCTCTGATTGGGACGAACACACAGAGGGACATCTGTACCTGTACGGCGAACAGGCAATGCTCCAGCTCTTCAACAAGAATGGCGAGACGCTGTATGCGTTCAATCCTTCTGAAATCCTGTTTGAACGTCCGGAGGGCTTTATGCCCGTCTGGTACCGCTGGTACGATCCCGACTGGCTGGGACACTGGATGCTCAGCGGCGGCGGGCATGAATCCCACATGTATATCACCGAATATGATGACGCAAATGTCAATGTGCGCATTACCTTCGATGGCCGCCTCGAATACTCTGATACCATGTCCATGGGCGGATACTTCGATGCGGGCGATTTCAGCGGCTTCCTGTCAATGTACAGAGAAGACCATACGATCGATCTGTGGGATGTCTGGACTGATTCGGATGACATCGAAAACTGGATGGCCGCGCTCGATTATGACCTGCCTTACACACAGGTGGAATCCTACGCCATTCCCAAAGACCAATCACCCGCAGATCCTGCGCCTGCAGCCGAAGCGCCGGCAGCTGGCAACAGCGCTGATCTGTCTGCCTACAATACTGTTCGGTTCGGACAATATGAGCAGGATGCGGACTATTCCAACGGTCCCGAAGAAATCGAATGGCTGGTACTTGATATTCAGGGAGACAGAGCGCTGCTGCTGAGCAAGTATGGTCTGGATGTCCAGCCGTATCACCACACATATACCGATGTGACATGGGAAACCTGTTCGCTCCGTGCCTGGCTGAACAGCGCATTCCTGGAAAGCGCCTTTTCACCTGAAGAAGCACAATCCATCCTGCTGTCGAATGTCAGCAACAGTTCGGATCAGGGCAACAGCGCATGGAATGCACCGGGCGGCAACGATACCCGTGATAAAGTCTTCCTGCTCAGCTTTGCCGAAGCAGGAAGATATCTGAATGTATCCGACAGCAGCGATTACAACATAACGTCTCTCACTTCCGCCACTGCCTATGCAGTCCAGATGGGAGCCTGGACCGATGAAAGCACCAGGACGGCAGAAGGTAAAGCATCTGCTGACTGGTGGCTGCGTTCTCCGGGTAGCACCGGATGCCACGCAGCTTATGTCTGGTCAAACGGCAATGCCGGCAGCGGCAATGTTAATTATAACGATGTCTGCGTAGTCCGTCCCGCGCTCTGGGTTTCTACGCAATCGGTGGATATCTCGTTGTCCCTTGATTTGATCCATATCGAGATACCGGAAGAACTTCTGGAGCTTTCGGATATCCCCATATCCATTATGCCTGTCCCGACCCAGCCCGGTGCTACAACAACCGTCATGAACATACCCGTCACTACGCCTGAACCCACAGCGACTCCCGCGCCTGTCCCGACTTCCGTCCCCGTCGTACGGCCCATCGCAGGCCGGTCGGATTATCTGCAGGTCTCTGTAGCGCGTGTAGACGCCAGCAGTTATATCGAAGGCAAGGATCCTACTTCGTATATGCCCTTCCGCATGATCGACGGGGAAGAAACGACCGCTTTCCAGTTCTCCACAAAGGTCTCCAAGCTCGGAAAGGCATATATCTGGTTTGAGTTTGACGAACCGGTAAAGCTGGATGAGATGTGGATGAAGAACGGCTATTGGGCCAACACCGACGGCAATGACCAGTACACGCGCAACAGCCGCGTCAAACAGATGACCGTCTGGTACAGGTATGCCGGCAGCGACAAGTGGCAGAAAGGAAAAGATGTCACTTTGAAAGATGACAAGACACGTACTGACTGGAAAGTGATCCATCTGAACGGCCGTGATGATATCACTGGCATACAGCTGCAGATCACGGATATCTACAAAGGTTCCAAATTCCCCAATGATGTGTGCATCTCCGAGATCATGTTCGTGCAGTCTGCGCAATAAACACAAAAAGGGGCATAATGCCCCATGATAAAGTTATGCCCCGCCGGCCGGCGGGGCATCGTTTATTCAGTTCACGCGCATGATGTTGATCATCTCATCATATTGCGTTGTTTTTTCTATCTCGCCTTCGGCGGACAGGGCAAAATGCAGCAATCCCTGGCAACCCGTGCTCGCATAATCTACACTGCGGCGGCGCAGTTCTTCTATCAGGCGTATACAGCCATTATCATTTGAACAGGAGAAAGCCGCCCGCGGCTGCACGGCATCCAGCCAGGCATTTTCGTTGGATGTATAGCCGCCGTGATGGTTGGTCTTCATCAGATCGGCACGCAGTTCGCTGCCGCAACGCTCAACAGCTCTCTTTTCGTGCTGTTCGAACAAATCTCCGCAGGTAAGAAAGACGCCTTTCCCAAGCGTAATCCGCAGGAGCATGGACTGGCCGTTGCGGATCTTTCCTATATTGGCATCGCCCTGAAGCTCTTTCTCGGTCGGACCAAGGATATCTGCTTTCGTGCCATCGATCTCAAAACTACGTCCT
>JAFZPO010000238.1 GCA_017550305.1 Clostridia bacterium | reverse complement strand
TCTGCAGAAGCGGCGCAGCGCCGGCTGCGGCATACGATTTGGGAATACCGACACGGACAGCATCGCCATGGCGGACGCCCTGCCACAGCAGCAGTGCCGTGAGCAGGACCAGGACCGTGAAAGCAATAGCCAGTATTCTTTTTTGTTGAGGAGTGCGGGGTTTCATTATACCCTCCGGTTACAGGAGCAATGCTCCGGATGTGATTAGAATCATCCTTAAGCCAATGAGCATTTGTATGCTTTGTGGCTGCAGGCTTACTTTTTCGTGAGCCAGTGGATACGCGCGGGATCAAAGCGGTCCTGCTGCTGCCTTTCCTCGGCAGGATAGCCGAAGCAGAAGATGGCAAAGGCGCGCAGGGTATCAGGCATGTCAATGATCTGCTCTACCTTATGCATATTTTCTTCGATGGGCGCAATGCCAAGCCAGACGCCGCCCAGTCCCTGCGAATCTGTTTCCAGCCACAGGTTTTCCATGGCGATGGCCATATCGACCTGGGCAAACGAGGGGGCATAGCTGTTGGTGCGATAAGCGGATACAATAGCCGCCGGGGCATCCTTGACCATCCAGGTATACTTGTGCACCTGTGATAAAGCGAGCAGTGTTTCCGGGTCTGTTATGACATAGAACTCCCAGGGCTGCTGGTTGCATGCTGAAGGCGCCTGCATTGCGGCACGCAGGATGGCTTCGATCTTTTCTTTTTCTACGGGTTTGTCCTGATACTTGCGGATACTGACCCGATGATATATATCTGCCATGTTCTGCCTCCTATTCAACGGCTGCATCCTTCAGGATCGCTGTTATGGCATCCATTGCCTCACGGTAATCCGGCGGGAACGCATTGTCACCGACGGCACGGAGCAGGCTTCCGTCGGAAAGCCGGATTTCCAGATCAAACTGTTCACTTTCGACTACTGTGGGGCCGATCTCGGAAAAACCGTTCCAGACAGTCAGATTATACGTCTCGAATATTTCGTACAGGGCTTTTACAGCCTCCGGATCCATGATGGACGGTTCCTCATAATCTGCAGACAGATAGTAATCCTGCCCGATCCTGGTGATCTCGTAGCTTACAGAAGGGATCCGCCTTCCATCGCGGTACAGCCTGAGGCCGGCTAGGCTTTGTTCGGCGGAGAGGGAGACCTCCAAAGCTTCATTGACCTTAGCAATATAAGTCATTTCGAAGTATTCGAGGATCGGTGATTCCGCTGATATGAAGATCCTTGTTTCGCCGGCCTGCAGGCCGGTGAACTCGAATACCATCTGATAGGCTGAACCGGTTTCATACGCCTTTCTGCTGCTGCCGTATTCCCTGGAAGCAGTAAATGAAAGCACTGCCGGGTCTTCGATTACCGCGGTATATTCATAGCCGCCGCCGTCAAATGACGAGAACGACAGGACCGCGCTTTCCGCACAGGCTGAAGCGGCGAACAGAAGAACGAACAGGAAGAGCAATACTCTTTTCATAGATTTCTCCGAAGAAGCGTATATGTTGCAGAAAGGAACATCCTTATTATACCAAAAGAGAACACTGCGGCGCAATCATTATGGGGGTAACGCGGTTGCGGATTCGCATAAAATATGCAATAATCATCAGCAGAACAGAAGATCATGAGCGAATTGATCGGGAGGGAATGCCTGATGGAACAGCACAGTTTTCTGAAAACAGCACGTCTTGAACTGAAACCGCTTGAAGAAAAAGACAGGGAAGACATGATCCGCATGGCAGAAGACTGGCGGATCAAGAAGACATATATGTTCCGCGATTTTGCTGACCGCGCCGAGAAGGATGCCTTTTATGACAGGCTGCTGGCTTTGTGTGCATCGGGAACACGCTTTCTTTTCGGGATCTACCTGCAGGGCAGGCTGATCGGTATGCTGAATGAGACTGAGTCGGACGGAGAAAGCATTGAGCTTGGCTATTTCATTGATCCCGAATACTGGAATCACGGATACGCGTCCGAAGCGCTGACTGCAGCGATAGACGAACTGTTTCAGCGCGGATTCAGGCGCGTCCGGGCAGGCCATTTTGAAGGGAACAATGCCAGCCGCAGGGTGATGGAAAAGAGCGGGATGAAGCCGATCAATCAGGAGGAAGTCATCAATTACCGCGGGGTCGACCATCGCTGCCTGTTCCGCGAGATCGCAAAGGAATGATCGGAGACAGGGCATATGATCAACAACTGGAAGGCACAGGATCAGAAAGAGGAACTGATCGGCAGGTTTGTGGAATTCACGACCGAAGTCCTGAAGGACCGCGTAACTGGGGTCTACCTCCATGGCTCTGCCGCGATGGGCTGCTATCATCCGAAGAAGAGCGATCTGGATTTCCTTGTAGTAGTCGATGATCAGATCACGGACGATGTGAAGCGAGTATATATGGACAGACTGTTCGAGCTGGATGCCGAAGTCCCCGGCAAGGGGATCGAGATGAGCATCGTGACGAAAGACGTCTGTGATCCGTTCGTGTATCCGACGCCTTATATCCTTCATTATTCCAGGGGCCATAAAGAATGGTACATGACAGACCCGCAGGATTATATCCGCAGGATGAACGGTACGGATAAAGACCTGGCAGCGCATTTTACGGTGATCCGGAGCCGGGGCATCTGCTTATATGGGCTTCCGATTCCGGAGGTTTTCGGAGCGGTTCCCGAAGAAGACTATGTGGATTCCCTCTGGTATGATATCGGCGAAGCCGGGGAAGAGATCACGCAATATCCCATGTATCTGACACTGAACCTTGCCCGTGTCCTGGCATTCCTGACGGAAAAAAAGGTCCTGTCCAAGCAGGAAGGTGGGGTATGGGGACTGGAACATCTGCCAGAAAGGTACCGGCCGCTGATCCGGACAGCGCTGCACGAATATGTTGACGGGGCAGACGTTCAATATGATCAAGAGGCTGCCAGGCAATACGCGGTATATATGATCGGGCAGATTTCAGGAGAAATGTCGAAATGAAAAATGAAGGAATGCCGGAATCGATCGCGGCGGTTATCGGCAATGCTGCAGGACAGACTGATTCTGTGGGAATGTCCGCTGCACGGGTAATTCTCTATGAAGATTATGTCCTGAAGGTCCGTCCGGCAGGCGGAAGGGATACGGACGATGTCAGGATATTGGAATGGCTGTCCGGCAGGCTGCCTGTTCCGAAAGTGGTCGTTCATGAGATCACGGACGGGAAAGACTGGCTGCTGATGACGCGGCTGAAAGGCCTGATACTCTGTGATCCGGCAGTGATGTCGAAACCATCGCTGCTGCTCGACTGCCTGGCAGAGGCGCTTCATATGCTCTGGTCTGTGGATACTGCAGGCTGTCCTTTTATCCGGACGATCAATGATGAGCTGAACGATGCTGAAAAGATCATCCGGGCCGGTGGCGTCGATCCTTCCCGCTGTGAACCTGAGACCTTCGGCCCCGGCGGGTTTGCCAGTCCCGAAGATTTACTGAACTGGCTGCGTGTAAATGAGCCGGTTTCAGAGTACGTGCTGACACACGGGGATTTCTGCCTGCCGAACCTGTTCACGGACGGAAAGCACTTTACAGGCATGATCGACCTGGGCGACTGCGGGATCGCGGACCGCTGGCGGGACCTTTCCCTGGGCTGGCGGAGCCTGAAGCATAACAGTGACGGACACTTTGGAAGCGTCTATCCCAAAATCGATCCGGACGATCTGTTCCGTGCTGTCGGGGTCCCGAAAGATGAGGAGAGACTGCGCTATTATCTGCTGCTGGATGAGCTGTTCTGAAGAAGCAATAAAACCAATCGGAGTAAGTCATGATTAAAACAGGAACACAGAGAATTGAAACACACAGGCTGGTACTCAGACAGTACCGCATCGAGGATGCGGAAGACATGTTCAATAACTGGGCATCCGATCC
>JAFZPO010000237.1 GCA_017550305.1 Clostridia bacterium | reverse complement strand
GCCCAGCGTGCGGCCCGCGTCCTCAGGCAGGATGGTCAGTTCAAGCGTCCGCATCTTCGCTCAGTTTGGTCAGGTTCTGGATCCACCGGCCGGAGCGCACGAACAGATATCCGACGGTATCCTTGACGATGTTCGCAAACTCCACGATCGCGTACGCGACGCGCACGTCCACATGCATCACCTTGACGGCGAGCAGGGCCAGCGGCACCGAGACGACCCAGGTATAGCCCGAATCGAATAGGAACGTGATCACCGTCTTGCCGCCCGAGCGCAGCGTAAAGTACGAGCAGTGCGCGAACGCATACAGCGGCATGGCGCATGCCGTGATCGTGAGCAGGTTGGTCGCCATGTGACGCACATCCTCAGTAACGCCCGTATAGGCGCGCGGGAAGACCGGCGCAAAGAAGATCAGCAGGATACCCATGCAGACGGCACCCATAACGCTGAATGCCATGAGCCGCCAGACATCCCTTTTTGCGCGCTCGAAATCGCCGGCACCGAGCGCCTGGCCGATCAGGACGGAGATCGCGGTGCCCATGGACATATAGATTGAATTGATAAGGTTCGAGATCGTCGAAGTGATACTGAATGTGGAGACTACGGTCAGGCCGCACAGCGAGTAAATGGCAGTCAGCGTGCTCATGCCGATGGACCAGAGCACCTCGTTGGCCAGCAGCGGCGCGCCCATGCGCGCGACATTTTTGAACAGCGCCACGGGCACGAACAGCGTGCGGTAAGCGCCCTTGATGAACTCAAACCTGCGGTGATGCCTGTGCGTGAATATGGCAACGATGCCCAGCTCGACATAGCGGCTGAGAACGGTCGCGGCGGCAGCGCCGGCCGCTTCCAGGCGCGGAAGGCCGAGCTTGCCGAAGATCAGCAGGTAATTGAACAGCGCGTTCGTTATCACGGCGACGACGCCCGCGATCATGGGCACGCGCGTCTCGCCCATTTCGCGCAGCGTGCCGGCATACGCCTGCGTCATCGCGAATGCGGGCAGGCCGAAGAGCACGATCATGAGGTAGCGGTGGCCGCAGCCCATCATCTCTTCCGCCATGGCGGGATCGCCCTCGCCGCGCAGGAACAGCGAGATCAGGGGCCTGCTGAAGCCCAGGAACACCGTAAACGCGATCGCGGACAGCGCGATGCATTCCAGGATCTTGATGCGGAAGGTGTTCCGCAGGCCTTTGATATCCCCGGCACCGTAAAACTGCGCGCCAAAAATGCCCGGGCCCGCGAGGCCGCCGAACGTGGCCAGCGAGAACACGAACACGAGCTGGTTCGCGATGGAGACACCGCTCATCTGCGCGTCGCCCAGCGCGCCGACCATCAGGTTGTCCAGAAGGTTCACAAAGTTCGAGATACCGTTCTGGATGATGACCGGCACGATGATCGCGATCACCGTGCGGTAAAAGGCCCTGTCGCCGATCAGCGTGCGGCGCGCCTTCTGAAAGATTGAAGACATAAAAACTCCGAAAATATGGGAGGAAGGGGATCGTCTGAAAGATTAATCGACCAGGTACTGCAGTCCGTCGTCGTCCGTAGCGGTGTTGCCGTAATAAAGCAGTTCGCTCACGGGCACGACCTCGAAGCCGTTTTCCTCATACCATGTCAGGATCTCATCCAGTACGGCAACAGTCCAGTCCGCGTTCACGTGGGTCAGGATGATGCTGCCGCCCGTGATATCCTTGGTGGAGAACTTCAGGCTCTTTTCCTTGGTCGCGCCGTCGCGGCTGTCATAGCTCTCGTGTGTCCAGCGGATGACCTCATAGCCCGCGGCATTGAGGATCGAACGGACCTTGCTGTTGCAGTCGCCCTTGGGCGGGCGGAAGAGCACGGTCGTCTTGCCGGTCAGCTCGTACACCAGGTCACGGGTGCGGTTGACTTCGCTGAGGATCTTGTCAACACTGAGCGTGGTGAAGGATGGGTGAGACCAGGAATGATTGCCGATCTCATGCCCGCGCTCGGCCATCATCTTGACATACTCGGGATAGCTATTGGCGAACTTGCCGGTCACGAAGAAGGTGATCTTGACGCCGTGCTTGTCCAGAATATCCAGGATCGTCGGAACGTTCTTTCCGCTTGAGCCCGCGTCCATCGTGAAGGAGATCTTGTTGTCGTCCCTGCGCACACCGCGGATGGTCTTGGCGCCCGAAATGCCCACGGCGAGGATCGTCGTGCTGTCGGCCTGCTCACGGCCGTCGACCCAGACCGAGATATTCCGTCCGGGCATCCAGCTCTCATCGACCCTGTAAGTGAAGGAATACTGCGTCTTGTTCGGATTATGCTCGAAAGTCTCCATGACGGTGCCGTTGGTATCGTCACGGATCGTGATCACGGTGCCCTTTTCCAGGCGCGTCGGGTTCGCGACCTTGACGCTGAACTTAAGGTCACGGTCGGTGAACTGCTGGTACAGCTGCGCGCCGAAGGAGTACATGCATGCGCCTTTCGCAGAGACAGAGCACTGGTAGGGGCTCTTGCGGCTGTAATTCTCGCTGCGCTCGATCGTGAATGTCGTCGTTGAGCCACTGCCGCTGAGCGGGGAGGAGACGGTCAGACTGGCTTCTGTCTGCCCGGCCGGGATCACTACTTCATACGCATTCTTCTTGTTGTCCGTGATCCTGATCGCAAGGTCACTTTCCGGCGCCTGTTTTGCGCGCACGATAAGCTCCGTGCTTTCGCCGCTGTTATAGCTCAGGCGGTCGGACGCGAAGGACACGCTGGCGGCATCCGCGAGCGCGGCAGGCGCGAGGGACAGGAGCAGACTGATGAGCAGAAGGATCGAGAGCAAACGTTTCATCTTTAGTTTCCTCACTTGATTCAGTAATGTTTCAGGCTTGTTGTAGCCAGCATACACAGAGATACGCAAAAGATGGAAAAGAAATCGGGAATGCAGGGGGAAAGCATATGGCTGAGGCCCTGCTTCCTGTTTCATAACAATTGATTATAACATAACAATCTGATTCTACCAATTAAAAAATGACGGCAACACATAGTTTTCGTGCGGATTACCGTCAATAAGGAGAAAGCCCGGGCCTTTTCAGCGTCCGGCAGTGCGGGGTGCGTTCAGGGAGAGCCCTGCGCGCTCCATGGCGATGACCAGCACTGGGATCAGGGCGATATGCAGGATAATACCCGGGATGACGCCCGTGACCGCGCCCGCAAGGAACGCGGCAAAGGTGAACTCACTGCCGGTAAAGCCTGCAATGACCACGTGCGCGAGCCCCCAGACAAGGCGTCCCGCGATCATGGCAATGATGAGCACGGCATACGTGATCCATTTTTTGCGCGGGAGGACGCTGTAGAGATACCCGGTCATCGCGCCGTACACCGCGAGCTCGAAAGCCATCGCGATGCCTGACGGAAAGAGAACGGGCATCCCGAAAAGGAACCCGCGCAGGAGCGGTGCGATGAACCCGACCGCCATGCCCCAGGGCCAGCCGCACATGAAGCCGCACAGCAGCACCGGGATATGCATGGGGCTCAGCGCCTTGCTGATCTCCGGGATCTGGCCCGTAATGAAGGGCAGGACCAGTGCGATCGCTAGATAGAGCGCCGCGTAGGTCAGCTTCCGGATCTGTTGGGAAGTCATCCTGACTCTGGCTTTTTCCTG
>JAFZPO010000236.1 GCA_017550305.1 Clostridia bacterium | reverse complement strand
TCCATTACAGACAGTGCGGATTGAACAAAAGGAGAATAAGCTCATGAAGTATATGCACTCGGAATGGCAGCGCCGTCTGGCTCACTGGCAGAACACGCTGCAGCTGGATTTTTATTCCCCTTTGGGCAGTATTGACGTGGAGAGCTTTTATACCATGGAGCACCTCACACCGGAGGAGGCTCTTAACTGTCAATTTGGGTCCATGCCGGCCGGCACAGTCTGGGGGCACACTTATGAATACTGCTGGATGCGCAGCAAGATCGTCCTTCCGCCAGAAGCTGCCGGAAAACGGATCGTCATGGATCTGAACACAGGCGGTGAAACTACCGTTTTCGTGAACGGGAAAGCCTTTGGCACCTATCGCGCCGGATGGGTGGAAACACCGCATCATTTTATTGAGGACAACGTCCTCACCAAATGCGGCGAACCAGGCGAATGCTATGACATCCTGCTTGAGGCATATGCCGGGCACTATTACCCGAGGAGCAGGATCAACAGCTGCGCTACCGGTCCGGTCATCCCCGGCTCATACACCGATCCGAAAACAGAAGGCAAGCGTACAACACTCGGCAATATGACCTACGGCATCTGGAACGAAGACGCGTATCAGCTGTATATGGATCTGGATACACTGCGCATGCTTGGTGATCAGGTAGACCCGGAAAGCCTGCGCGCAGACAAGATCGCTGAAGCGCTGGAGCAGGCGACGCTGATTGTCGATTTCGAACAGTCCCTTGAAAAACGCATCGAAAGCTATAAGGCAGCTCGGGAAGCGCTGAAGCCCGTCCTGAATGCAGTCAATGGCTCTACGGTACCCGTGTTCTATGCCATTGGCAACTCACATCTTGACCTCGCATGGCTCTGGCCGATGGCGGAAACGCACCGCAAGACCGCGCGCACTTTTGCAGCACAGCTGCGCCTGATAGACGAGTACCCCGATTACAGATACCTGCAGAGCCAGCCTGCTTCCTATGTGATGTGCAAAGAGCACTATCCTGAGCTGTACGAACGGATCAAGGCAGCAATCAAAAAGGGACAATGGATCGCGGAAGGCGCTATGTGGGTCGAACCGGATACCAACATGACCAGCGGTGAATCCCTGATCCGTCAGCTTATACATGGAAAACGATTCTTTAAAGATGAGCTCGGCGTTGATTCAAAGGTCCTCTGGCTTCCGGATACATTCGGTTACTCCGCCGCGCTCCCGCAGATCCTGAAAGGGTGCGGGATCAAACACCTGGTCACCCAGAAGATATTCTGGTCCTATAATGAAGGCGACCAGTTCCCCTATCATTACTTTACCTGGCAAGGCGCGGATGGTTCTGAGATCGTTTCCTTCCTGCCCACCAGCTATACATACTTCACCCATCCGAAAGAGATTTGCGAGACCTGGAAAAGCCGTGTTCAGAAGCGCGGCCTGAATGCCTTCCTGCTTCCTTACGGTTATGGCGACGGCGGCGGCGGTCCCACGCGCGATCATCTGGAATACCTCGAGAGAGAAAAAGACCTTGAAGGCATGCCGCGTGTAAAGCAGACTTCCATCGTCGAATTCTTTGAAGACATGGAAGCAATGGGCGGTCCCCAGCATACCTATGTGGGTGAACTCTACTTCTCAGCGCACCGCGGCGTATACACATCCCAGGCAGCGATCAAGAAGGGAAACCGCAAAGCCGAGCTGGCCCTGCGGGAAGCAGAGATGTGGGGCGTCATTGCAATGCTCCACGGTACAGAGTATCCTCTGGCACGTATGGATGCCGCTTGGAAGAAGCTGCTGCTCAATCAGTTCCATGATATCCTTCCGGGATCCTCCATTGCCCGTGTATATGAAGATGCCCGCCGCGATCATCGCTGGATCCGCAGCGAAGCTGATCAGGTCCGGGATGCAGCTCTGGCTGCCCTTGTTCAGGGGGACGGCATCACCGTTTTCAACTCCCTTTCGTTCGACCGTCCAGCGCTCATCTCCCTGCCCTCTGAATACAGGAACGGCGCGGTAACTTCTGACGGCGCGGCTGTGCCTGTTCAGGCATCGGATGATGATGTGCTGGCGCTGGTGCAGGTTCCTGCCTGCGGTGCCTTAACACTGCTGCCCGCCTCCTCTTCACCTTCAGTTGCAGGCGCATATGCAGTACTGGCTGATAATGGTGCCGTGATCGAAAATGCATGTGTCCGCGCGGAACTGAATGGGAATGGTGAGATCATTTCCTTCATCGACAAATCGACCGGCAGGGAGTTTGCTGCCGGGCTCATGAACCGTCTCCTTGCTTACAAGGATGTCCCGCGTACCTTTGATGCCTGGGACATCGATTCCAACTATATCCTGCAGCCCGTAACGCTGGATGAACCGGCAGAGATCTCTGTAAAGGAAGCAGGAGGTCTTCGTGCTATACTGCATGTTGCCCGCCGCATCATGAATTCCGTTTTCGAGCAGGATATCGAGCTTGTCGCGGACAGCAACAGGCTTGACTTCAAAACGCGGGTCGACTGGCATGAGCTTCACAGGCTTCTGAAGGTCAGCTTCCCTGTCGATGTGAATGCGAGCGAAGGTATCAACGAGATCCAGTTCGGTTATATGATGCGTCCGACGCACCGTTCACGTCTTTACGACAGCGACCGCTTTGAGGTATGCAACCAGCGCTACAGTGCCCTTTGTGATCAGCATCACGGTGCCGCGGTCCTCAACGACTGCAAGTACGGGATCAGCATGAACGGCAATGCCATGGAGCTGACCCTGCTCCGTGCAACTGCTTCGCCCGAGATGCGTGCCGACAATGGTGAGCATACTTTCACCTATGCCTTTACCGCATGGGAAGGGAGCTTCTATGAGAGCCCTGTGACAGAGCAGGCATATGACCTGAATGTTCCCGTACAGGTCATAAAAGGGGCCTGTCCCTCCTTCAGTGCTTTCCGTACCGACGTACGCAACATATTCATCGATACCGTGAAGACGGCAGAAGACGGAAGCGGTGACATCATTCTCCGTCTGTATGAAGCCAGGAAAGCAGATACAGTCTGCAGCCTGCACATTGGTATTCCCGCAGCAGAAGTATGGCTGTGCGACATGCTG
>JAFZPO010000235.1 GCA_017550305.1 Clostridia bacterium | reverse complement strand
TCCTGGATCAGCAGGGATACGACTCTCTGAATGTCGGTCTTCAGTGCACTGTTGTACTCGAAGTCCGGCCACGCCTGCTCGATGCCGATGGGCAGCTGGTCATAGGCGACCATGTACAGGGGGTTCGCGGCCCAGTATTCAGCCATGATCTCGTTATTGCCAACAGAGTAGGTGGTGGGCAGATAGCCGCTGTTGATGGAGTTGTAAGCCACCTGCTCGTCGGTCAGCAGGAAGTTGATGAACTCCCAGCCGGCCTGCTTCTGCTCTTCGGTATTGCCCTGCTTTACCAGACCGATGTTGCCGCCGCCGATGGGCACGATGGGCTTCTCGGGATCATAGGTGGGCAGGCAGGCGATTCCCAGTTCATAACCGGCTTCCAGGGTGTACTTCTCGATGTTCTTCATGGAAGCGCAGCTGGCCCAGAAAGCGAAGATCTTGCCCTGGTAGAACATCTGCTGCATGGTGTCGCTCGCGCTCGTGCTGTCGAAGGGACGGCACCAGCCCTCATCTACCCAGCGGCGCCAGTCAGACAGGACTTTCAGCATGGAAGTGCCCTTCAGCGCAGGGCTCTTGCCTTCTTCGTTCCACAGCTCTTCACCCAGCTGCCACAGGAACGCGCCCTGATAGTAGGTGAAGTCGTTCAGGGATTCCAGACCCCAGATTTCGACTTCGCCGTTCTCATTGACGGTATAGGCCTTTTTGCAGATCTCTTCCACGTCCGCGATGGTGGGATGATCGGGTACTACGATGCCCTTCTCCTCGGCGATGGTTTTGTTGTAGTAGAACACGGGGGTGGACTTGATGTAGGGGAAGGAGCAGATCTGGGTGTCATCGTTGTAGGGCACGTTGATCATGCCGTAGTAGAAGTTGCTGATGTCCACGCCGCTGGCCTGGGCATAGGGCAGCATGTTCTCCAGCAGGTCGTCATCCGCCAGGATGGAGATGCGGGTGTTGCCCACAATGGATACGACAGGCTGCTCACCGGAAGCAGCAGACAGCTGCAGCTTGGTCATGCAGTCCGCATAGCCGCCGATGTATACTTCTTTCACGATGATGCCCTTTTCCTTACCGACGGTCTCGTTGAAGGCATCTACCTGACCCTGTACGGTAGTCAGCTGCGCGCCGCTGCCGCGATTGTGCCAGAACTCAATGGTGATGGGATCTTCCGGGCTGTAGGCCAGCGCAGTGCCGCAAAGGCAGAGCACCAGCAGGGTTGCCAGCAGCAGGGATACGAGTTTCTTCATGGTCTCATTCCTCCATAGAGTGGATTATTTCAAAACGGCCGCAGCCTTTTTGATTGATATGTACAATCTGGAAAAATATTGGACTGATACTATTGTATTTGTTAATGGGAGAAAAAGCAAGTGTTATTTTTGCATTGCCTGACTGGCTCTTTTGCAAGCATCATGATATTCTGCAGGCCGATCTGCAATAATCATGAACAGAAGAGGGAGAGCTCTGTGCCGGCCTGATTCCGGAAAGAAGGGTAGAAGAAACAGCCGGGGAAGTGATGAGTTCTTGTCAGTTTTCGCTGAAAAACAGTGCAAAGTTGAATAATAACGCCCAATCTTTTCGGGATCAGGCGTGAAACACTATGAAAAGTATTTATTATAGTGTATATTATTCAAGGGAAAGCGTAACTGCCGCATCAAAAGAAATGCAAGAAGTGAGGCAAACGTGAGGATCATATTTGTACGCCATGGGGAACCAAATTACGAACTGGACTGTCTGACTGAAAAAGGGCACAGGCAGGCGGAAGCCTGCGCGAAACGCCTGGAGCATGAAGGCATATCCGAGATCTTTGCTTCACCCATGGGCCGCGCTGCGCAGACAGCTGATTACACGGCAAAGCTGCTGGGCCTGCCTGTTGAGACGCTGGATTATATGCATGAGATCTCTTGGGGCGGCGAGGGCATTCCGGAGAAAGCGCACCCTTGGACGCTTGCCGAAAGGATGATCGCGCAGGATGACTATGATTTCTATCATGATGAATGGCGCGAGCATCTCTATTTCAAAACCAATGATGTGATGAAATACGTGAACGGGATCAGCGAACAGTTTGACGCGCTGCTCCTGCGCGAAGGTTACCGGCATGAGGGGACAAGGTTTTTCTGTGAAACTGATGAGCCGAAAAACATTGCCGTTTTCAGCCATGGCGGTTCCGGGGCTTGCGTATTCTCGCATCTGCTCGCGCTTCCGTTCCCGTATGTTTGTACGGTAATGCCCTGCGGACACACCTCGATCACCATCCTGAACTTCCCTGTAAAAAAAGGCGAGTTTGTTCATCCCAGGCTCGAACTCTTCAATGACACCCTGCACACGGTCGGTGTGGCGACCGATCTCGTGATCCAGCAGGAAAGCACCTGATCAGCAATTGAAATTTTATATGCCCACACAATAAAAGGAGGAGCAACGCATGCAGTACGGACACTTTGACAGCAAAAGAAAAGAGTATGTGATCACCGATCCCCGCACGCCCATGCCCTGGGCGAATTATCTGGGCTCTCCGGAATACGGCGCCATCGTCACGCAGAACGCCGGTGGCTACAGCTTTGTCAAGTCAGGCGCGGCAGGACGTATCCTGCGCTATACCTTTAATCAGTTTGATGAACCCGGCCGCTATGTTTACCTGCGCGATGAGGAGGCCGGGGATTTCTGGTCCGCTTCCTGGCGGCCTGTAGAAAAGCCTCTTGAAAAGTACAATACCGTCACCCGCCATGGTACCGCGTATACACAGATCGAGTCTGAATACAGCGGGATCGCCTCTGAGACCCTGTATTATGTTCCGCTGAACACCACGCACGAGGTATGGCGCGTGCGCGTGACCAATAAGGGAAATGCAAGCCGCAGGATCGGTATTTTCGGTTATTGTGAATTCACGACGGAAAGCTTTTATACGCAGGACCTGGTGAACATGCAGTATACGCAGTTCATCACCAAGACGGAATTCCATGAGGACCATATCCTGCAGCGCATCAACCAGTTCTGCGACCTGAACGCGGACGGCGAGAACGGCCGTGAGCGCTTCTTCGGCATGGCCGGCGCCAGGGTCGAGAGCTATACGGGCAAGCGCGAACGCTTCCTGGGCGGGCATCACTTCCATGAACCCCAGGGCGTAAAGAACGGCAAACTGGATGATTCCCTCAATTTCAACGGGAATCCCTGCGGCGCGCTGCATACTGTGCTGACGCTGGCCCCGGGCGAGAGCAAAACGATCGCGTTCGTGCTTGGCCAGAAAGGTGAAAAACAGGCGCGTGCGCTGCTCGATCATTATGCGGACACCGAAAAAACGGTGGAGCAGGAGTGGCAGGAACTGATCGGTTACTGGCACGGCAAGCTTGCCAACCTGATAATCGATACCCCGGATGAGGACCTGAACAACATGGTCAATACCTGGAACGCGTTCCAGTGCTATATCACGTTCATCTGGAGCCGTGCCGCGAGCCTGATCTACGCCGGCGAGCGCAACGGCTACGGCTACCGCGATACCGTGCAGGATATCCAGGGCATCATCCATCTGGATCCGCAGATGGCCAAGGAGCGCATCCGCTTCATGCTGTCCGCGCAGGTGCATCACGGCGCGGGCCTGCCGCTGGTCAAGTTCAATCATAACGCGAGCCACGAGGATAC
>JAFZPO010000234.1 GCA_017550305.1 Clostridia bacterium | reverse complement strand
GGGTCCGGCCTCTTTTTTAGTTTTCTTATAGTTGTTTTCCGGTATTCCTTATCATTGGAAATCTATGCCGCAATAAAATCATGGTTATCAATCCAACGGATAAAGATAGGAAATTATGTCGTAATCCCGGTTCCCCCATCTATGAGTAGCGTCTTTATAAACTTTTCCGCCCATTCTCTCATAGAATTTCCGCGATTCATAATTATCTTTGAGACACCAGATAATCATCAATTTCTTTCCAGCTTTTCTGAAGCAATCCATCGAATTCTGCATTAAAGCCTTGCCTATTCCACGCTTTCGCTTTGAGCACCTAACATATAAAGCCATGATTTCGCAATCGGCTGCTTCATCGTCTATCATCTCATTCCATGCATAACCCAGGACCTCATCATTGTCGATAGCGACAGTATATTTCTGAAATCTCTTAATCTCGATCTGATACCTTTGTTCTGCTCTTAGTGAATCCAGGAAATCGTCATCCATGATTCCCCTGTATGCAGTTTGCCAATCTTCAACCATAATTTCGGCGATTTGCGTTACATCTTCTTCTCTTGCCTGCCTGATAATCATACAGTCCTCCATGGAAAGGAATTTCAAAGAAAGACTTTGATAGAATCCCGCAGCCGCTGATGATGGATTGCTGTCGCATCAAAACGTACAGTTCGGAATGCCAGCTGCATAATCGGTCCCGCGCCTAATGCGCAGAGGATGGTCCCGATTCCTACCGGCCCGCCCAGCAGCCAGCCCGTCAGAGTGACCGTACTCAGCAAAGCGACACTGACCAGGCCAATCGGCACGCGCTTTACTCTCTTTGCCAGGCCGACCATCAGTGTATCGCGGGGCCCGCACCCCAGTGATGCGATCATATAGGTGTACTGTGTATAGGCTATGATAAACAAACCTGCGATCAGTACCAGGACTGATGCCATCAGTGAACTGCACGCCGGAACCACATCGATCCAGTTGAAAAAGTCCACTGATTTCCCTACGACGACCGCATCAATGAACATTGCGATCCCAATAGGCTCTTTCAGAAGAATATCGATGATAAGAATTGTGATCGAAACAGCTATGGATGCTGTCCCGTACAGGATCCCGGTCGTTTTGGAGATACCGAGATTAAGCACATCCCATGGTGCGGCACCGATATCCGCGTGTATCGTCAGAAATACGCCGAACCCGTTCACAAACAGGCTGACTGCAGCAATCAGCGCATTCAGCAGGATAGCCCCAACAGTCCGGTTTTCCCGCAGATCCTTCATCTTGATCGTTTCCCCACATTGAGCAGCAGACTGGCTGTATATAACAAATACAGCACCTGTCCAATGTAGCACGGGCAAAGAGCAGAATCAAGCTGACATACAGAATGATTTCGCTTTATTTCTGTTCTTTCTTTCTCGACATTCAGAACGCTCTGCGCTATAATACAGAAAAAGCACTTCCAAGGGAGGCCTTCTCATGAACGATACCCTGAAGCTGAACGGCAACAAGCCTAAAATGATCGCCCACCGCGGCATGAGCGGTATTGAACTAGAAAACACATGCTCTGCTTTCGTTGCTGCAGGCAACAGAAGCTACTTTGGTATTGAGACTGACGTACACCGTACGGCGGACGGCCAGTTCATCATCATCCATGATGACAACACCAAGCGTGTCGCCGGCGATGAAATGATTGTTGAAAAAACTTATTATGAAACACTGCGTGCCATCCGTCTGGTTGATAAGGACGGTGCCAAAGGCCGCAAAGACCTGCTGATGCCTTCGCTGCGTGAGTATATCAGCATCTGCAAGAAATATGAAAAGGTCGCCGTATTGGAGCTGAAGAACCATTTCCGTCCTGCCGATATTGACAGCATTATCGCCATTATCCGCGAACAGGAATATCTGGAAAACACCATCTTCATTTCCTTTGATCTGCCCAACATGATCTGCATCCGTGAACGCCTGCCCGAGCAGAAAGCGCAGTTCCTCATCAGCGAGTATACCGACTGGCTGCTCGATACGCTGAAGAAGGAAAAACTGGACCTGGATATCAAGTATGTCGCCCTGACAAAAGAGCGTGTGGACGCACTTCATGCTGCCGGCATCGAAGTCAACTGCTGGACAGTCGATACGCTGGAAGATGCCCAGCGCATGACCGAGTACGGCGTTGATTACATTACGAGCAATATCGTTGAATAATCTCCTGAAAAACGGCTGCCCCCTGTACAATGATCGCACTGTACAGGGGGCAGTATTGATTATATGCAGATTACTGTCCAGAAATCGTAATGCCGTCAAAGGCGATATACGGTACGCTGAGTGAGCCATCCTGCAGCACATCACAACTGATGTCGCGGATATTGTTCAGCATATCGGGCACACAGGCACTGATCATCGTTTCGCTCAGCGCACAGGTGATCTTCCCGTTTTCAATCAGGAAACCATTCTTGGCCACGCCGGAGAACTCGCCGCTGGCTGCCGGCTCACCGCCGGAGAAACGCATTACCAGCACACCGTGTTCCACACCGCTGATGATCTCATCCAGAGTCTTCTCACCTGCAGCGATAGAGCCTTCCCAGCTGCTGCATGCCGCGCGCTTGCCGCCTGTCTTGTTGGCGCCGTACTGAGACAGCGCAAAGCTGGTCAGACGCCCCTCACGGATCAGGTCATATCCGTGTGCGGGATAGCCCTCACCCGTATAATGCTGTCCGCTCACCACATGCTTTGCACGGGGATCGAAGGTGATGGTCAGACGCGGATCGGCTACCTGTTCACCCAGCTTATCCTTCCAGATGCTGGTACCGTCGATCAGGCTCATATCGCTCACGAAATTGCCGAGTATTGTCGTGACTACGGTCTCGAGCAGTGCCATCGGAGCCATTACCGCCGTACCGACAAACTTGCCGACCAGGGGCTGTGTCTCGATTTGCTTTTCCACAGCACTCAGTTCGCGCTCGATCAGCGCACAGTCGATCACCGGCTTATCCAGAGTAGCCAGCGTCACTTCGCTGCCGTAGAAAGAAGAGCCTTTATCGCCTTCGTGGGCTGAATACATCAGCGAAAAATGATAAGCACCAGACACAGTGCGGTAAGTCACGCCCTGGCTGTTCTTATATACAGCACGATTGGCATCATGCTCAGTGATCATCTGCTCCATCAGGATCTTGGGATGGCGGGATGTCACGTCCGCCATCAGTTCCTTTGTGCGGGCAAACAACGCTTCGGTATCACATTCAGGTGCGCCGTCCGTATAGCTCTCATCAACAGGTCCTTCGGCAAACTGCCAAGCCGGATCAGGCTCTGCGCTTTCACTGGCAGCTACACTGTCAGCAACGGCAGCACGCACGGCGTCTTCATCAAAGCGGTTGATATGGACTGTTCCCTTACGCTGCCCCTTTAATACGGTTACATTCACTCCGCGGTCAAAAAGCGTACGCATAAGGGAGAAGCGTCCGCCATCCACATTAAACTCACGCTTTTCGCTTTCGCTGACCGTGCACTGGCAATAATCCGCGCCCAGCGACTTTGCTTCAGCCAGAATAAAATCAGCCAGTTTCATCATGTTATCCATATCAGCGACCTCCGATCGTTACCTGGCACCGCAATGCCGGTCCGCCCATACCCACAGGCATTGGCTGCTTCTTGCCGCATACGCCCGAGCTGGCCCATACTAATGTGTCACCAACCATGTCCACCGTTTTCAGCATTTCAAATGCCACGCCGGAGATCGTGGTATCCAGCAAAGCGCGGCCAAGCTTGCCATGCTTGATCTCATAACCCATCGTCACGCCAAACATGAATTCACCTGTGGTATCAGCCTGGCCATTACCGCTGTCGATCAGATAATAACCGTCATCAATGGAAGCGATCATATCCTCAAGCTTGTCCGTTCCGGGATGTACCGCCGTATTGCGCATACGGATCAGCGGCTCATCCGAGAATGACCATGCGCGGGCATTACCGGCAGCTTTCATACCGAAGTGTTCTGCGCTCTCGCGGTTGTTCATATAACCCACCAGTATGCCGTCACGGATCAGTGTCACATCCTCGGCGCGGGTTCCTTCATCATCCACGAATACGGGCAGCGGGCAACGCTTTCCAAAGGCTTCATTTGCAAAGTCGGTCAGAGTCACCTTTTCGCTGGCCACCCGTTTGTTCAGGCACGGTCCGGCAACACTGCCGCCCAGTACCAGGTCCGCTTCCACTGTATGGCCAACCGCTTCATGTGAAAGCATGCCTGTCATCATACCGCCCAGGATCACCGTCTTACGTCCGGCATCCGCATACACGCCGTCGCGTTTCTGCATCAGTTCTTCGTACAGACGGTCAACATCCTCGTACAACGCGGCAGGATCCGTAAAATTCAGATCAAATGTGCCTTCACCGCCGAAAGCGCGGAAGCGTTCTACCGGTACGCCGGCAGGCGTCTGCGCCGTCATGATTACATAACAGTAGGAACGCGGCAGGATCGTATGTCCGTCCATGCCGTCTGAAGTCACCAGGAGTTTCTCCATCGAATCCTCGCTCGCCACCGTCACACGGCTGATCAGCTCCGGACAGTGTTTTGCGATATACTCATCCAGCCCCTTCAGAAAATCAAAATAGACCTTCTGCGCCAGATCATGGATGTCTTCCTGAACAGCATATCTACCGCTGGGAAGCACCGGCAGCGCAGGCTTTCCGGCCGGTACATGCGTATCCATGAACACAGCATTATCTGCCGCTGCATGCAGTACACGCTGCGCCGCCTCCTCGGAAAGCTCAGCCATAGAAGAAAAGCCGTAGGTGCCGTTGCGGTATACTCGCGCGGACACACCTGAAACATCCGAGCGCACGTTGGACGTCACATTCCCGGACAGCAGGACAACCCTGCGCTGCCGGTTCACCTGACCGCGCAGTTCGGTATGCATACCTGCTTCAAAGGACGTCTTTTGCGCCGACAATACATCTTTCAGCATAAAACCCTCCTTATGTCTGTACGGCCGCCGGCCGCACATCTTGGCATCTATTTTAGCATAGCCGCGAGCGTCTGAACAGTCCCCGAGAATAAGTGGAGAAAATTTGACGAAGGTAAAATTTACTATTGACAAGCCTGCTGATTTCGTTTATTATATGCTTTGTCACCGAACGCTGTGCGAAAGCTTACGGGGTGTAGCGCAGTCCGGTAGCGCACGTGCTTTGGGAGCATGGGGCCGGGGGTTCGAATCCCTTCACCCCGACCAACTTGCTTTCGCACTGGTATGGCCCCGTGGTCAAGCGGTTAAGACATCGCCCTTTCACGGCGGTAACTCGGGTTCGAGTCCCGACGGGGTCACCACTTCCTCCCTTTGGGGGCGCGGGCCTTTAGCTCAGTTGGTCAGAGCAGTCGGCTCATAACCGATCGGTCCGGGGTTCAAGTCCCTGAAGGCCCACCACCATGTGGCCCGGTAGTTCAGTTGGTTAGAACGCCAGCCTGTCACGCTGGAGGTCATGGGTTCGAGCCCCATTCGGGTCGCCAATTTTCTCCCGCCGGTTGGGCGTTTGCTGGTGTAGCTCAATTGGCAGAGCAGCTGATTTGTAATCAGCAGGTTGCGGGTTCAAGTCCCATCGCCAGCTCCATTTCCTGGGTAGGTTCCCGAGTGGCCAAAGGGAGCAGACTGTAAATCTGCCGGCACCGCCTTCGATGGTTCGAATCCATCCCTGCCCACCAAAATCAGAAGCACCTGTAACAGGTGCTTTTGATTTTTATTTCAGAAGAAACCTCCTCCAGACATGCTGTGATTCCAACAAAGGATGGTACAGAAATGAACAAACAGGAAATCATTCAGAAAATCCAGGCTCTGGGTTTCCCCGAAGAAGACTACTGGCTTGTCACCGGCGGTGCGATGGTACTCTATGGGATCAGGAATGAAACCCATGACATCGACCTGGGCTGCAGCAGAAAGCTTGCCGACAGGCTTGAAGCCGAAGGATATCTTACAAAGCGCTATCCGGACGGTACGAGGAAATTCGAGATGCCCGGTGATATAGAGCTGTTTGAGGACTGGCTGTTTGACCGTGTTGATACAATCGACGGTGTCCCGGTAATATCCATAAAAGGCCTGATCATGATGAAAGAATCCCTTGGCCGGGCAAAGGACATGTCAGATCTTGCGCTTATCAGGGTATTCCTGGCGCATCAGCAGGAACAGGTCTAATCTTACAATTGTATCCCTTTTGTCCATTCAGTTGACTTTCCGTTTATCTTTCTTTTATAATGATTGTGAAAATATGATTGAGGAGGGCACCATGAGCGACTACATCCTCAGTTGCTGCTCGACAGCAGATTTAAGCGAACAGCACTTCACCCAGCGCGATATTCATTATATTTGCTTCCATTTTTATCTGAACGGTAAGCCTTATGCCGATGATCTGGGTAAAAGCATTTCCTTTGAAGACTTTTATCAGGCCATGGCCGACGGAGCCGATACCAAGACTTCGCAGGTAAATGAAGACGAATTCACCGCCTATTTCACTCCTTTTCTTGAACAGGGCAAGGATATCCTGCACGTCTGCCTGTCCAGCGGTATTTCCGGTGTATACAATTCCGCAGTACTGGCTCAGCAGCAGCTTCAGGAAAAATACCCGGAACGCAAGATCCTGATTGTCGATTCTCTGGGTGCATCCTCCGGTTATGGACTTTTCATGGATGCTCTGGCCGACAAGCGTGATAGCGGCATGGCACTGGATGATCTTTATCAGTGGGCGTTGGACAACCGTCTGCGTCTTCACCACTGGTTCTTCTCGACCGACCTGACTTTCTATGTGCGCGGCGGACGCATTTCCAAAGCCTCCGGCTTCTTCGGTACACTTCTGCAGATCTGCCCCCTGCTGAACATGGACGCAGAAGGACATCTGGTCCCCCGTGAGAAGATTCGCACCAAGAAACGTGTCATTTCACGCATTGTTGAACAAATGGAAGCCCATGCAGAGGGCGGCCTGGATTATGATGGCAAGTGCTATATCTCCCAGTCTGCATGTCTTGCAGATGCACAGGCTGTTGCTGCGCTGGTAGAAGAACGTTTTCCGCATCTGAATGGCAAAGTACTGATCAATTCGGTAGGCACAACTATTGGCAGCCATACCGGGCCCGGTACCGTAGCATTGTTCTTCTGGGGAGACGAAAGACAATAATCCAATAATCAGCAACCGGCGGCGGATAAAACGATCCGCCGCCGGTCATTATTATTCAGAGACTTATTCTGCTTTCTCAGCCAGAGTGCCCAGATCCAGGTCGCACATATTCAGAATCTCGACAGTACCGTCCAGTTTCTCATAGAGGTAAACCAGTGTGTACACGGGCTGTGCACCGGGATATACAACAGTACGCTGGCACAGGATGCAGTGGTTTGTACCGGCAACAATCTGGGAACCCAGATAAGCAACCGGTTCAAAGTCAGAACCGACAAATCCTTCCAGAGCCTTTTCCAGCAGAGCGCGGACCTCGTCGGTAACAGCAGTCTCTTCAGCAACATTCCATCCGCCAAGCACCGGGGTCTCAGCCAGGGCGGGAGCAACAAGAGTAATCAGTACAAGCAGCATCGCAATCAGCTTTTTCATTTCATTTACCTTCTTTCTTTTTTCCGCCTTTGTCCGGCGGCATCTATACAGACGCAGGTTCCAGCAAAAAGTTCCACAAATTAGAAAATTAATTTTGCAGGTTGATCCGCGTTACTGTCAGTGTATCTCCAAGAACCCTGAAACCGACATCAAATTCCGCAAAAGCCAGTCCATATTCCACATCAGGATCGTCTTCATATCCCGGACGCGGATCGCACGCCAGTACTCCGAGCAATGCATCCCGCTTCTCTTCCGGAATCCGCTCGAGCAGCTGTCCTTCACATACAACATGCAGTTTATGCTCGACCGTCTCTGCCGTATACCCCGGAGTTGCTTCAGGTCGGCAATCGGTAAAGGGCAGATACGGCTTGATATCAAAGATCGGCGTCCCGTCAAGTAGGTCTGCTCCGGCAACACGCAACATGGGGCCTTCCGGGCCTTCCTCTACCCCCAACAGGCGGACGCAGCTGAGTCCGAGCCCGTTCGGGCGATACGGAGCACGGCTCGCAAACACGCCCACACGGCGATTGCCGCCCAAACGCGGCGGACGTACAGTAGGCCGGAACTCGCTTGTCAGTGCTTCGCTGAACTGCCAAATCAGCCACAGATGCGAAAAGCCCTCAATGCCGCGAAGTGCATCGCGGTTACGGAAAGGTTCTTCAAAAACAACGTATGCTGTGAGCTGCTCAACCAGACCGCTCTGACGCGGAATGCCAAATTTCTGAGAAAAATCGCTGTGGATATGAGCGATCGGTGTCAGCATGGCCTGTGGCACGTTTTTTCCTCCTGCAGCAGATCCGGATGATCAGCAAAGTCCAGTCGTTTATTTCGCGATATTCTTGCTTCCGCCTTCCAGAACAACACCTGTAGGCACAAAGGTTAGTCCGCGTTCCACACGATACTCGGTCAGCGGCGGCAATGTACCGCCATTGGCGCGCGTGGTGGGATAATAAAGATAACGGCGTTCACGGTCTTGGGCCGGATCCAGTTCATACACAGCTTCTTCTTCCGATTCCAGGCCGCACAGTTTCAGCAGTGTTGCATGCAGATCGCTGACCGAAGCCATGGCATCATTGAAAGTGATTTCCCCATGTGCCCCAGCCGGTTTAAGCAGGAAGATGGGCGCAGAAGGACCCTCATCAAAGCGTCCGTGGTCTGCAGTGATAATGATGTTGGCATCATCATATATGCCAAGTGCTTTCATCTGTTCCAGATACGGCCCGATCATGGTGCGGAATACACCGATCGTCTGTTCCAGAGCGGTCGTATTCCAACTGCCCGCATTCTCGCCTTCCGTCGTCATACTGCACGGCAGATGACTGCCGTTCAGATGATACACAATAAAAGCCTTGCCTTCCCGCTGTGATAGTCCGAGAGCGTTCATGCGGTCACGATAAATATAGTTATCCTTATAATACGGCTGAGCCTCGGTGGAAGCGGCACGTTCAAACTCGAGATCGCCGCTGTAGAATACCAGGTATGGCTTGAGAAGATGCGGTGCATAACGATAGCCGGCAAAACGCATCATACGTGCGAACAGACGCGGATATGAACCAACGGTCGTTTCCGCATTGATCACATTGCGGAACACTCCCACCGCTGAAGGTGCCAGATAAGCATTGGAACTGTATACGCGTATGTCCCACTGATCTGCAGCCAGCTGATTATAAAGCGTTACGTCCGTATACGCACGGTTCAGATAATCCTCTACAGTCTCATCGTTCTCATACCAGCGCTGGGTCAGCGTGTAGGGCAGGCCCATCTTGGTCTTGCTGTATGCACCTGCATAATCCGAATAATAGGTAAACCCATCCAGTGCTGATAATGCATCCGGATCCTTTTCCAGAATCAGCGGCAGATATGTTGAGTCGCATGCATCAGCCACAAAAATCACGGTATTGGCTTCGGTTCCCAGCGTAAACTGATCCAGATCGGAGACCACCCAGTTCTCATGATTTTCCACCGGCGGATGCATGATCAGCGCAGTACAAAGCGTGACAGCCTGAATAATCAGCAGTACGGCAGCCAATGCGCGTGCAGCCGCCATAAAGATCTTACGCTTTTTCACCGCAAGCACGATCAGTATGGCAGGGACTGCGATCCAGAAAGCTGTATTCCATACGGCATATCCGGTAAAGCGATCCCACTGTACTGCGCGGCCGTCCAGTTCACCATAATCCGGATTGAGGAAGTTCCCTTGCAGATACAGACAAAGCGTCAGGCCGACGATTAATGCCGTACCGATCCGGCGCGCTTTTGCCGGAAGGATGCACAGCAGACCGCCCAGAAGAGCCGCACACAGAACAAAAGCCGGGAGCAGCGCCGGCAGCAGGTCGGACAGATCAAACCAGATCTCCGACTCATTCTGACTCAGCAGATACTGTTCCATAGGTGCAAATATAAATACCGTAAACGCAAAAGCGACAGCAGCCAGTATTGCCGTCAGTCTTGCGCGTTTTTTTCCGGAGCCCTTGGGCATCGATTTCGCCTCCGTTGCGGGGATTGCGCCCCTATTATAGCACGCCCCCCTTTCCTCTGGCAACGCAGTCTCATGATCGTCTCTGATCGTTTCTGATTGACTTTCAATATCATTTGATTGTTTCGTCATCCTGCACGGAAAAGTGCCCAAAATCGGGCGGAAAAATAGTAATTCTGCCTTATATTTGCTTGATTGCATACCCTCATTATGCTATAATCAACTCGTTTGAGGACCCATTTTTCAATGGGTCCGGAGGAATGAATTGAAAGGAATGGGAATCATGTACGACGCAATCATCATTGGCGCCGGCGTGGTCGGTTGTGCAGTAGCACAGCAGATGGCCAAGTACGGCGGCAAACTGCTGGTCGTGGACCGTATGGAAGACGTAGCCGACGGTGCCAGCAAGGCCAACAGCGGCATCGTTCACGCCGGTTTCGACGCACATCCCGGCACTGAGAAGGCTCGCCTGAATGTAAAGGGCAGCAAGATGTACGGCGCGCTGGCGCGCGAACTGGGTGTACCTTACGGTCAGCCCGGCGCTCTGGTGCTTGGCTTCTCCGAGGAAGACCGCGAGACCCTGAAGAAGCTGCTTGCGCAGGCTGAGGCCAACGAGGTCGAAGGCTGCCGCATCGTCGAACGCGACGAGATCCTGGCGATGGAGCCCAACACCAACCCCGAGGTGGTCTGCGCCCTGTACGCTCCCACCAGCGGTCTGGTCAGCCCCTATGAAATGACTTGTGCCCTGGCTGACAGCGCTGCCGAGAACGGCGCCGAATTCAGCCTGGCCAACCCCGTGCTGGAGATCAAGCCCACTGCCGATGGTAATTGGCTGGTCATCACCGAGCGCGACGAGTACAAAGCCCGTGCCATCGTCAACTGCGCCGGCATCGGCAGCGGCGTACTGCACAACATGATCTCCACCCGCAAGGTGAAGATGATCGCCCGCCGCGGCGAGTACTACCTGCTGGACCATATGGCTGACATCCCCTTCACGATGACCATGTTCCAGTGCCCCACCAAGATGGGCAAGGGCGTGCTGGTTTCCCCCACCACCCACGGCAACATTCTGCTGGGCCCGACCGCTGACGACATCGACAACGGCTACGACGTGGCCACCACCCGCAAGGGTCTGGACACCGTGATGGATAAAGTCCGTCTGACCTGGCCGAAGGTCAATCTGCGTCAGGTTATCACCACCTTCTCCGGCATTCGTGCTCATGAGGAGAACGGTGACTTCATCATCGGCAAAGTCGAAGGCGCGCCTGCCGGTGCGTACGAGGCTGTCGGTGTGGAGAGCCCCGGCCTGTCTGCCGCTCCGGCCATCGGCCAGGAGCTGGGCGACGAAGTGGCTGCTTTCCTCGGTCTTGAAAAGAAGGCTGACTGGAAGAAGCCCACTCCCCTGCCGCGTTCTTTCCGCAACATGACGGATGCCGAGCGTGAAGAAGCTTATAAGAAGGATCCTGAATACGGCGTGCTGGTGTGCCGCTGCGAGCAGGTGACCGAGGCGGAGATCCGCGCGGCCATCCGCCGTCCCGTCGGTGCACGCAGCATTGACGGCGTAAAGCGCCGCACGCGTGCCGGCATGGGCCGCTGCCAGGGCGGTTTCTGCAGCCCGCGCGTTATGGAGATTCTGTGTGAAGAGCTGGGCGTCAGCCCGCTGGAGATCACCAAGTGCGGTGGCGAGAGCAAACTGCTCGTAGGCACGCTGCACCAGATCGCGAAGGAGGCGCGCCCCGATGAAAACTGAACTTCCCGCCATCCAAGTGGATATCCTCCTCGTCGGCGCCGGCCCTGCGGGCCTTGCCGCCGCCATCGCCGCCAAGAAGGCCGGCGTTGACAGCCTGATCGTACTGGAACGCGAAGACAATGCCGGCGGCATTCTGCGCCAGTGCATCCACAACGGTTTCGGTCTGCACCGCTTCAAGGAAGAGCTGACCGGTCCCGAGTACGCCCAGCGTGATATCGACACCGCCAACGAAATGGAAATCGATGTACGCACCGGCGTCACCGTGCTTTCTGTCACCAAGGATAAGGTCGTTACAGCCATCAGCAAGAAGTACGGCCTTCAGATCTTCCAGGCCAAGGCTGTCGTGCTGGCCATGGGCTGCCGCGAGCGTCCCCGCGGAGCGCTGGCTATCCCCGGCACCCGCTGCGCCGGCATCTACAGTGCCGGTACTGCCCAGAAGTTCGTCAACCTCGAAGGTTATATGCCCGGCCGCACCTGCGTCATCCTGGGCAGCGGTGACATCGGCCTGATCATGGCCCGCCGCATGACCCTGCAGGGCGCAAAGGTCCTTGCCTGCGTAGAGCTGATGCCCTTCTCCAGCGGCCTGAACCGTAACATCGTGCAGTGCCTGCATGACTATAACATCCCGCTGTATCTCAGCCACACCGTGACTGACATCCGCGGCAAAGAGCGCGTAACCGGTGTTACCGTCTCTCAGGTGGACGAGAACCGCCGTCCCATCCCCGGTACCGAGATCGAGTTCGAATGCGACACCCTGCTGCTCTCCGTCGGCCTAATTCCCGAGAACGAACTGACCATCGGTGCCGGCGTCGAAATGAGCCCGGCAACCAGCGGTGCAGTCGTAGACGATCATCTGCAGACCAACATCCCCGGCATCTTCGCCTGCGGCAACGTGCTTCACGTGCACGACCTGGTCGACTTCGTTTCCAACGAGTCCTTCAAGGCCGGTCAGGCTGCGGCTGACTTTGTCCAGGGCAAGCAGGCCAACGGCCGCGTCATCCCCGTCAAGGACGGTGCCGGCGTACGCGGTGCTGTTCCCCAGCAGATCCGTCTTGAAAAGGGTGCTGAGCACGAGAACGTGGACGTAATGTTCCGTCCCGACCGCGTGTACCAGAATCCCTATGTTGTGGTCAAGGCTGACGGTAAGCCCATCTTCTCCCAGAAGAAGATGATCATGGCTCCCGGCGAAATGGCCAACATCACCCTGAACGCCAAGCAGCTGGCTGCGTGCGAAGATGCGGAGACCATCGAGGTCAGCATCAGCATGGAAAAGCCGGTCCTTGCCTGACAAAACCGAATCCCAGGGCCTGCGGAATAACCGCAGGCCTCCTTTTTAGCTTCAAGCTATAGCTTCATCCTATATGTCAGTATACTTTTATCGTATTGGACAAATATCGGAACAGTCTCTATAATGACCTCATCAAATCAAGGAGGAAACCACGATGAAGCGCTGCAGCGGAATGCGAATGTGTCGCCGGAATTGGACGATGTTTGTTCCATAACTATTTTGAGCGTCTACTGACGATGTGTCCGCGGGCTACAGCCCTTCACATCCGCAGTGCGCGGGTGTTTTTCTTATTTTGAAAGGAGAAAATAAAATGAAAAAGCTGATTGCAATCGTATTGTCCCTGGTTCTGACCCTGACCTGTGCCACCGCTCTGGCTGATATCACCATTGGCGTTCCCGATGACACCACCAACGAAGCCCGTGCCCTGCAGCTCCTTGCTGACAACGGAATCATCCAACTGAAGGAAGGCGCAGGCGAGACCGCAACGAAAGCAGACGTTATCGCCGACGGAATCGAGATCGTAGAAGTTCAGGCTGACCAGCTGGTCAACCAGCTGCCCGATCTGGACTATGCGGTCATCAACTCAAACTTCGTGCTGGATGCACTGGATGCCGGTTTTGAAATCAGCACTGCGCTGCTGGTTGAGATCGAGGAAGTATACCTCCCCCGCGCCAACGTGATTGCCGTGCATGGTGACAATGTCGACGCACCGCTGACAAAAGCCCTTGTCGCTGCAACCAGGAGCCAGCAGGTCAAGGATTATATCACTGACACCTATGCCGGTGCAGTGCTAAGCGTAGTGGATGAGCCCACTGACGGTTATGATCCCGATGTGGATTACGCTGCCCTTGCCGGAAGCAAGATCGTGATTGCCGCTACCCCCGCGCCGCATGCGCAGATCCTGGAGATCGTAAAGGAAATCCTGGCTGCCAAGGATATCACGCTCGAGATTGCGGTATTCACCGGCTACACCGAAGAGAACCCTGCCGTTGATGCAGGCGATGCCTATGCCAACTACTTCCAGCATCAGCCCTACCTGGATGATTATGTAGCACAGACCGGTGGCAATGTAGTATCCGTAGCCATTATTCACACCGAACCCATGGGCCTTTATGGTGGCCGTCAGGCAGACCTCGGTGCATTGGGCAAGTAAGATTATCCAGCGAAAGATTTCGGACACATCGAATTCATCGGTGTGTCCCTTTGCACGTTTAGGCCTCGGAGTCGAAAATGAATGTTAAGCAACCCGTGAGGATAAAACATGATTGAACTGCGTAACCTTTCCAAGAGTTTTATCACCGCAAGCGGACAAGTAGATGCCTTGCAGCATGTCAGTCTGACTGTAAACAACGGTGATATCTATGGCATCATCGGCATGAGCGGAGCCGGAAAAAGCACACTGGTCCGCTGTATCAACATGCTTGAACGTCCTACCGAAGGCAGTGTGCTGTTGGACGGCCGCGACCTTGGTGCACTGAACAAGAAGGAAATTCAGTTCATGCGCCGCAAGGTAACAATGATCTTTCAGTCATTTAACCTGCTCATGCAGCGCACCTGCTTGCAGAATGTCCTTTTCCCGCTTAAGCTGGCACATATGCCGCGCCAGGAAGCGGAAGCACGCGCCCGGAAACTGCTGGAAACAGTAGGCCTGCCCGACAAAGCAAACGCTTATCCCGCCCAATTGTCCGGCGGACAGCAGCAGCGTGTAGCCATCGCCCGTGCGCTGGCCACCGATCCTGAAGTTCTGCTGTGCGACGAGGCCACAAGCGCTTTGGATCCCAAGACGACACATTCTATCCTGGAGCTGATCCGCCAGATCAACCGTGATACAGGAATCACAGTCATTGTCATTACGCATCAAATGAGTGTTGTCCAGGAAATCTGCAACCGTGTAGCCATTCTTGAAAACGGTACTGTTGTAGAAGAAGGCGACGTCAGCCGCGTGTTTTCCCGTCCGCAGGCAGCTGCAACACGTGCTTTGGTTTTCCCTGAAGCTGAACAGGACGAACTCTTGCTCGGAGCTCAGGGCAGTCAGCTGATCCGTCTAGTCTTTGACGGTTCAGACACCACCAATACACCGCTGATCGCTTCCATGGCCATTGACTGCGGTATTGCAGCCAGTATTATCAGCGCATCAACAAGAACTCTGTCAGGCCGTGTATACGGATATATGCTTCTTGAGATTCCGGGCGGTCCGGATGAACTGGCACAGGCAGTCAAATACTTATCCGGGACCCCAGGCGTAACAGTACAGGTTGATGTGGAATACAAGGCGAAGGAGGCAGCACAATGAATCAGTTCGCACGGGCTTTTACTCCCGAAAAACTGCAGGAAGCTTGGCATGTCTTCCTGACCGAGTTTCCCATGGGCCTGTGGGAAACCCTGTATGTCACGATTCTGTCTACATTCTTTGCCATTGTATTGGGGCTGCCTCTTGGTATCCTGCTTGTAACAGGCGACGAAAAGGGAATCCGACCGCTCCCGCAGCCTCTGATGAAAGTCATCAATGTTTTGATCAATTTCCTACGCAGCGTACCTTTCCTGATCCTCATTGTAATGGTCATTCCTCTGACGCGCGCCATCATCGGCACTTCCATCGGCTCTGTTGCTTCCATCGTACCGCTCGTGGTAGCTGCTTTCCCCTTTGTTGCACGTCTGGTGGAATCTTCCCTGCGCGAGCTGGATCCCAATATCATTGAGATGGCACAGAGCATGGGTGCTTCCACATGGCAGATCATTTTCCGCACCATGCTGCCGGAAAGTGTACCATCGCTTGTGACCAACTTTACGCTGGCAATTACAACGATCCTGGGCTACACAGCAATGAGCGGAGCTATGGGCGGCGGCGGTCTTGGCAAGATCGCCATTAACTACGGCTACAGCCGCTATAAGTATGCTGTGCTGTATCTGGCAGTCATCGTACTGGTAATCCTGGTACAGGTATTCCAAAGCATAGGCACGCGTCTGGCAACAAGGCTGGATAAGCGTATAAAAAAGTAACGCTGTAAAAGATTTTTTGCGTCCGGGCATTTTTCGTGATATAGTATAAGCTGGATTAATATCCCGGAGGATGCCTATGCGCCGTGTTTTTTGTCTATTTCTTTTACTGCTGTTCATCACCCCCGTCTTTGCCGAAGGTCTCCCCTCGGTAGAAGATTCAGTTCTGGCTGATGACGGCAGTGTAGAGATCTGCTATACAATTCCGCAGACCTGTGAGGCCTCGCTTGTCCTGCTGGATCTGCAGGGACATGAGATACAAACAGTCTTCACACCTCGCACCCTGCTTGCCGGGCGCCATGTACTGCAGCTGCCCGCAGGTTTTTTTGCGCCCGAGCTGAATGATGGTACCTATACCCTGCTCCTGCGCACTGCTGCCGGTGAAGCGAGAGCGATACTGACCGTCGGCAATCCTTCTGTTCAGAAACCCGAACCTACCAAAGAGTCGGACCCTATTGAGCAGCCAGCCGCTTCACTTGAAGCCATTACTCCGGCTCTGCGCAGCAGTTATCATCCGCAGCATGAAAACTGTTACTGGTGTACACCCATGGACATCACCGATGAGGCTGCTGTATGGGGTATGCTTACTGCGCCCATGACAGTGGTCAATCTGAACCAGCGTGATCATACCGTTCTTTATGCGGCACCTGATACTAACAGTGAACAGATTGCCATGATTACCGGAGATTCTCAGGGC
Organism: Clostridia bacterium; assembly: GCA_017550305.1. Classification (GTDB taxonomy): domain Bacteria; phylum Bacillota; class Clostridia; order Christensenellales; family Aristaeellaceae; genus SFMI01. Next base: position 24,819 of record JAFZPO010000234.1, on the reverse strand, counting down.
GTACATGTTCTGGAAACACTGGAGAATGGCTGGTCTCTGGTCGAAACCTATTCTTCGAGCTTCTTTGACAGCGATGTCAAAAACTGGAATGCATTTGAGACAGGTTATATCCGTACTGATAAGCTGAAGCAGGTCAATGTTAATCAGCAGTACGGCATCGTTATCGACAAGCTCACACAAAGGATGTATCTGTTCAAGGATGGCCATCTGGAAACCACGCTGGCCTGTTCTACCGGCTTGTACAATACCAAGCAGCCATATAACGAGACGCGCTCAGGCGAATTCCTTATCGTCTCCTTTACCGGTGCAATCACCAGTGATAAACTGATATGCGATTATGCGCTGCGCTATAATGATGATGATTATCTGCATGAAGTTCCATATTCGAAAAATGCAGATGGCAGCAAGAATTATAAAAACTGTGAAGCCAAACTTGGCATTCGTGCCAGCCACGGCTGTATCCGTGTGCAGCGTCTTACCAATGCCGATGGCTATACGATGAAGAAGGTATATGAGCTGCTGAAAGAAAGCACTCGTGCAACCAAACTGAACGTAAAAATGGTCATCTGGGAAGATTATCAGGGGCGTCAAATACCCATCCCCGCAAGCGATACACCGCTGTATTACAATCCGAATGGCGGCCAGAGTTACCACAGCACCGCAAACTGTCCTGGCGTAAGAAAGCAATACCTTCCGATGACCGGCTTTACTTACGGTGAACTGGAAAATGCCCCATATTCAAAACTGACTCCCTGTACCAACTGCTGGCCGGATTTGAGAGTAGCAGACATTGAAAAGATCAATGCCGAGCATCTTACGCAGTCTCCTGGAGAAATCATGTCAATAATCGGGAAGTAATCCCGTTTCTGCTCTTCCGCGCTCTGGGCGCTTATCCCGGAGCGCTTTTGCAAGCAGAATAAACCGGAGGACACATGAAGAAAAACGTTATCGACAAGCGTACATTGTTTGCCGAAACGCCCGTGCCCCGTGCCTTGTTCACCATGGCTGTTCCCACCATCATCAGCCAGCTGATCAACTTGATCTACAACATGGTGGACGCCTTCTTTATCGGACGCACAGGCAATTCCTATATGATGGCTGCAACCACGATCACACTGACCCTGGTCATGATGAACGTGGCACTGTCCAACCTGTTCGGTATTGGCGGCGGGAGTCTTGTTGCAAGACTGATGGGTGCCGACCGTCCTGACCAGGCCAAGCGTGTCAGCGCTTTCAGCGTGTATGGCGCAGCTGCCGTTGCTCTGTTGTATTCATTGCTGGTCGGGTTGTTTGTCACGCCCCTGCTGCGTTTTCTGGGTGCTTCGGATGCAACCATCGGATATGCCCGCAGTTATGCACTGATCGTTATAGTCCTGGGCAGCCTGCCTTCGATCATGTCCATGGCTCTAGCACATCTGCTCCGCAATGCCGGTTTTTCCACTCAGGCCAGTATCGGTCTGAGTGGCGGCGGTATTCTCAATGTGATTCTTGATCCGATCTTCATGTTTGTACTGATGCCCCGCGGCCAGGAAGTCACAGGCGCAGCCATCGCGACTGCATTGTCCAATACCGTAGCATGCCTTTATCTGTTATATGCCTTCCGCAAAGCGTCTGCAGATGCACCGCTGAGCCTTCGTCTTCAGGATGCGCGCCGCATCGAGCGTGCCAACATCAAAGGCGTATTTTCCGTCGGCGTGCCTTCTGCCGTGCTGACGGGACTGTTTGATCTGGCCAGCATCTGCGTTAACATCATCGCCTCCGCTCACAGCGATCTGGTCCTGGCGGGCATGGGCATCGTCATGAAAGTCGAGCGTGTTCCCAATGCGATCAATATCGGTATCTGCCAGGGAATGCTGCCTATCGTAGCCTATAACTATTCATCCGGCAACCACACGCGCATGCGGGCGACTATCCGTACGGCACGCATGGTCGGCCTTGTCGTAGCTGCCGCAAGCATCATTCTTTTCCAGCTCTTTGCCAACCCCGCTTCACGTCTTTTCCTGAGCACATCCGCCGGTGACGCAGAGACCGCCCTGATCACTGTAGGCTATGCCGCACTGTTCCTGCGCATCCGCAGCGTCGCGTCACCGGTACAGTTTATCAACTACCATACTTCATACTGTATGCAGGCCATTGGCAACGGTAAAAGCACACTATTGCATGCATTTGTGCGTGAACTTGTGTTCTATATCCCGTTCATGTTCCTGCTTGACCGCCTGTTTGGCGAGACCGGTCTTGCCGCTGCCCTGCCTGTCGGTGAGACCTGCGGCGCTGCCTTTGCACTGTTCCTGCTGCACCGCGCACTGAAAAAGGCGCATTCACAGCTGTAAACGCGCCCGGATAAGTATTACCTCTAATTGCAAGCGGGATCATTCCCGCTTTTTTTCATAACTGAACAGCCGCACCTGGGAAACATCCACATCGCCAAGATAAGCAGATGCATCCATTCCCAGTTCTTCAGCAATGCTTTTCATTTCTGCCACAGTAGAGATGTTCAGCGGGATCCCGCTGCGCATCCGCTCAGCATAACAGATCTGTTCTTTTTCACCGTGGGTATAGATCGGTACATTTTCATCCGCACGCTGTGCAGAACGCAGTTCCTCAAGCAGAACAGACAACCGGTCTTTCATTGCCTGGGCATCTCCGAAAATAGCCGGATCGATCACGATAAACGCATGGCACGTCCCCGATCCCTGTCCCTGCCGCCGTTCACGGTGGTGATTTGATGTCAGTCCTCCGGAAGTGATCGCAGTCATCATCTCCGCGATCATAGCGTAGCCATATCCTTTATGGCTTCCCATCTCTTCCGTGCTACCGCCCACCGGCAGGATACCGCCCAGATGTACTTCATTAATGATACAGTTGAGCACATGGGAGGCATCCGTACACACGCTCCCGGTTTCATCTACCGCCCAGTCTTCTCTTAATGGTTTATCCAGTTTGTTATATACCTCAAGCTTGCCCCTTGGGACCACCGTCGTCGCCGCATCGAACCAGAATGGATATGGATCAGCAGGTGCAGCGATAGCGATGGGGTTTGTTCCCAGCAGCGGCTGTTTGGAATGTGTATGTACCATGAGTGCTTCCGTATTGGTACTGGAAATACCGATCAGTCCCTGATCGCATGCCATTTTTGTATAATATCCCGCAATCCCATAATGTGTGGAATTACGCACCGTCACAAAAGCAATGCCGGTTTTCCGGGCTTTTTCAATCGCCAGATTGGTTGCAAACACACCGACCAGTTGCCCTATGCCGTCATGCCCGTCGATTACTGCGGAAACAGGAGTTTCAAACACGACTTCCGGTTTGGCGTCCACTTTCACCGACCCGCGTCGGATACTGTTTCGGTATCTGATCAGGCGGTGCATTCCATGAGAAGTAATCCCATACAGATCGGCCAATAAAAGTACATCGGTGATCTGTCCTGCCTGCTCAGAAGTGAAGCCGAAGCGCACAAAAACATCCCGGCAGAAGCGTTCGAGCTGTTCATAACGATAGGTTACAGTATCCATTGCCGTCCCCCCATAATATTGGCACAAAACATAACAGGGCACGGAAAACATGCCCTGTCTGGCAGGAATCAGGCCCTGCCTGTTTTTTTGTTCAATGCCAGCAGACGTTCAGCCAGTTCATCCGTCAGCAATTCACCGCGCAGACGGTACCGCCAGTTGCTGCCTCCAACCGTACCCGGCAGGTTCATACGCGCTTCTGTATCCAGGGAGAGGATATCCTGCATAGGTGTGACAGCCGTTGCTGCCTTGCTGGAAAATACCGTTTCGATCATCCGCGGTACGATCGTTTCATCATTCACTTCACCCAGTGCGCGGCATACGACATCCTGTTGTTCTGCAGTACGGCTGCGCCACCAGCCCAATGATGTGTCATTATCATGTGTTCCGGTATATGCAACGCAGTTTTCGGTGAACCGGTGCAGTGCATGCGGATTCTCTTCGCCACCGTCAAAGGAGAATTGCAGCACCTTCATACCGGGATATCCGCAGAAGTCCAACAAATCGGTCACACGTTCATTGACTGCACCAAGGTCTTCCGCAACGATGTCCACTTCAGGCACCTTTTTACGTACCTGCTCAAAGAATGCTTTGCCCGGCCCGATCACCCAGTGACCGCGGCGTGCCGTCTTTTCACCAGCACGGATGGAATAATAATTTGCGAACCCAATAAAGTGGTCAATGCGCACGCAATCATACAGTTCGCTCACGCCATGGAGACGATTCATCCAGAATGCATATCCATGCTGGCGCAGACGGCTCCAGTGATACAGCGGATTGCCCCACAGTTGGCCGTCCTCACTGAAATAATCAGGCGGAACGCCGGCCACACGGCGCGGATGACGGGTCTCATCCATTTGGAAGTACTGTGCGTTTGCCCATACGTCACTGCTGTCCTCAGCAACATAAATAGGCATGTCTCCAAAGATCCGCACACCATGCAGTTTGGCATAGTCATGCAGGCGCTGCCACTGTGAGCGGAACAGGAACTGCAGGAATTCGAAATACTGTATGTCTTCACGAAGCAGCCGTTCGTACTTTGCCATTGCTTCAGGCTCACGCATACGGATGGCTTCATCCGGCCACTCCATCCAGGAGATACGGTTAAAATGCTGTTTGATCGCCATAAAAAGCGCATAATCATGCAGCCACGGCCAGCGCTTACACCATGAATCAAATGCTTTCTGTCGTTGCAGGCGCTGTCTGTTTTCCTTGAATGCCTGCCGCAGCCAGCGCTCTTTGACCGCACGGACTGCCTCAAAATCAACCTGATCGCCTGCCGGAACTTCTTCAGGCTGGTAATCTTTCAGCCAGCCTTCCTCATGCAGCAATGCCAGATCGATCATGTCCGAGTCGCCTGCCAGTGCACACGCGCTCTGATAGGGTGATTCTCCATAGCCGGTCGGCCCGACAGGCAGGACCTGCCACAGCGTCATTCCCGCTTTCTCCAAAAAATCGATCCATTCATATGCACCTTTGCCCAAGGTTCCGATACCTTCCGGTCCGGGCAATGAGGTCACATGCAGCAAAATACCACCGCGCCGGATATTTTTCCCCTCCATTGCTATTCCCCCGTTCTATTCACCGTTCGTGTTTATTATAGCACAATGATGTACGTATCGCCATGCTTGAATGCGTTTTCTTGGAAAGCAGTTTCCCTTGCATTATTAATCACAGTGTAGTATATTGAATTATATTGAAGGAGGCGGTTACCCCCTATGGCGCTCAAAAAAAGCAGTATGGACCTGACGCAGGGCAGTATCCCGCGTCTGATAGCCATATTCGCACTTCCGCTTCTGCTCAGCCAATTATTCCAGAACCTATACAACAGTGTTGACTCCATCATAGTAGGACGCTTCGTAGGCACCACGGCATTGGCGGCCGTCAGTTCCTGCGGAGACATCTCAATCCTGCTGGTGGGTTTTTTTAATGGTCTTGCTGCCGGATCAGGTGTACTCTTCTCGCGTTATTTTGGTGCAAAAAACGAAGAACTGCTCCACAAATCCATACACACTGCCGTAACCTTCTGCGTGATCCTTGGCCTGATCATGATGACTGTCGGCATCATACTGACTCCCGCTCTGCTGCGGCTGGTCAAGTGTCCCGATGACGTATATGTCCAGGCCGAAAGCTACCTGCGTGTGTATTTTATCGGAATGCTCTTCCTCTCACTGTATAACGTTGGCGCGGGCGTACTGCGTGCCGTAGGCGATTCCCGCAGTCCTTTCATCTATCTCGTTATCTCCAGCGTCATAAACGTTGTGCTGAACCTGTTCTTTGTCGTCGTACTGCATCTTGACGTGCTGGGAGTAGCCATCGCCACAGTCATCTCGCAGCTGTGCAGCGTTGCACTGGTACTCCGCCGTCTCCTCGGTACACAGGACGTTTACCGTCTTGTGCTGAAAGACCTGAAGATCGACAGGAAGATCCTTGTGGAAGTGATCGATCTAGGACTTCCCTCTGCGATCCAGTCTGCCATCATCTCCAGCTCTAACCTGTTCGTTCAGCGCTATGTCAACAGTTTTGGTTCCGCGGCCATGGCCGGCATCGGTGCAGCCAAGAAAGTCGATAAATTCCTGATGATGATCAGCCAGTCCCTGAACTGGTCTACCACAACGTTTGTCAGCCAGAACCTGGGTGCCGGAAAACGCGACCGTGCTTTCAGTTGTATCCGTACCTGTCTGATCGGCGGCGCAACGATCCTGATTATGATCGGCATACCCGTATTCATCTTTGCACCGGAGATCATAGAACTGTTCTCTACCGATGCAGCTGCAATCGTCTTTGGTGTCGGCATGGTCCGTGTCATGGCGCCTTTCTACTCCGTACACCTGGTAAACAACGTGCTGTCCGGTGCTGTGCGCGGCTTTGGCCGTTCCCGTGTAGTCATGTACTTCTCCATCGCCGGTATGGTGGTCATGCGCCAGATCTTCCTGGCAATCACAATGAGCATCGATCACAATGTACAGTATGTATACTACGGCTATCCTTTCGGATGGACATGCTCGGCGATTCTGGTCGTTATCTACTACTTCATCGTCATACGCAAAGGCAAAGATACCGCTTCGGTACAGGCTGCCGAATAACACCACCCAAGCAAAAAGGCCATCGGATCACTTTCCGATGGCCCGCTTTTTATGTGTGCCTTATCCTTTGACGCCGCCACTGGTCAGTCCGGTCACCAGGTGCTTTTCGATGCACAGGAAGAGGATGACCACAGGAATCGTTGCCAGCAGTGCGGATGCAAACAGGTATTGCCATTCGATCATATTGAAAGATGAGAACTGGGTAATACCTACCGTGATAGGACGTCTGGACGAAGTGGAGATCAGGACCGTAGATATCGTATACTCATTCCATGCGTTAATGAAAACGAAGATCAGCGTTGTCACAATGCCCGGCGCAGCCATCGGCAGCAGCACACGCGTAAGCGCGCCGAAGACATTACAACCGTCAATGCAGGCTGCCTGCTCCATTTCTGAAGAAATGGATACGAAGGTACCGCGCAGCAGCCAGATGGCAAATGCCTGGTTGAAAGCCGCATTGATCAGCATAAGTCCCAGAACTGTATCATTCAGTTTCAGTGTGTTCATCAACCGTGCAATTCCGACCAGCAGCACAACCGGTGAAAACATCTGGCTCATGATCACGAAGCCAAGGAAAGCCTTCTTTCCGCGGAATTTCATACGCGCCATGGCATAGGCAGCAGGGATACCGCAAATCAGGCCGATCAATGTAGCGCCGCTGGACAGCAGCAGGCTGTTGCCGAGATAGCGCAGCACGCCGCGCTGTACGATATCGCGGAAGTTGCTCCATACCCACTTCACCGGCAGCATATGCAGGAAATACATATCGTTTGTTTCCGCAATACTGCGCAAGCCGGTTATGAACATGACATAATAAGGATAGAGGATAACAATGCACAGCGCAATGATAAAACAATACAGAGACCCGCGTGCCAGCGCTGATCCCAGGCGTGCGTTCTGCATCAGCAGGATACCGCACAGCAGCAGCATTCCCGCAGGAAGCAACGCCCACAATGCAAGAGTATACTTATAGGTCATCCCGCCCAGAAGCTTTGCTGCATCCTCACCGGTTTTTCCGCCATACAGCAGCCGGTCGGCAGATGCAAGCAGCGCGCTGATATCCGCTTCACGTGCACCGGACAATACTGTCCCGATACTGCGGCTGAAAGTGCGTGTGTTCAGCATGGCAAAAGCCGGCACTAACAACAGTGCGCACAATGCAAAAGCAACAGCAATTCCGCCACTTATCCTGCCGCGTCCAAGGAAGCCTGTCAGGAACGCAATCACAACACAGATGAGAAGCGCTGCCAGCATGAATCCCGACGGCAAGCCGCTCGTAATGATCTGCCAGGCATTATTCCATGCCTGCGCACTCACATTGAAAGTCACCATACTGGACTGACTGCCGTCCGACTTAGTGCGCAGCGTTACTTCTTCGTGGACTTCCGGATTGTCAAAACCGGCATACTGGGCTGCTGCCTCTTCTACTTCTGCGCGTACAGCCTGGTATTTTTCATCCCCTACAAAGGTGTTCGCGGATTTCTTGCTGAATAGCACCGTATCCGTACGGAAGATCGGCAGTGAAAAGAGTACTATGATCAAAATCAATGCTGCCAGCGCCAGTATCAGCCCATTTCTGCGGTTTCTAGGCGCCGCTTCGGGGATCTGCTTTTTCACAGTTCTTCCTCCCCTCGCATGGATATGACCATATACAGTCCGGCCGCTATGCACAGGATCACGAAGCCGATCACAGACATTGCTGTAGCCGCGCCTTTCTTCTGATCATAGAATGCGCGCATATACAGCAGTGTGATCAGCGTATCCGTCTTGTTTGCAGGTGCGCCTTTGGTGATTGTATAAACGATTGGGAAAGAATTGAAAACATATATAATATTCAAAACTGTGCTGACGGTCAGGCTTGGCCGTACAAGAGGCAGCGTTACATGACGTAGCTTTTTCCAGAAGCCAGCCCCATCCACAGTAGCCGCCTCATAGTAAGCGGCATCGATAGACTGAAGTCCTGCCAATACACAGAAAGTCACAAATGGAATGGTCACAAAAATACCGACCCCGCACTCCCATGCAAATTCGATCTGATAGGTAGTGCGCCAGTTGACAGCATTTTTAAGTATACCAAGATTGAGCAGTACGTTATTCAGATTGCCATATTCATACTTGATAATGTAATTCCATACCGACGCCTGGATGACCAGAGAAGTTGCCCACGGGAAAACCACGATAGAACGGGCAATCTTGCGTCCATGGAAATCAGCATTCAGCACCATTGCAACAATAAAGCCAAACAAGGTAGACAGTCCCACAACACTGACCACCCATACGGCAGTGTTCTTCATGACCGTGCCAAAGGCTTTATCGTTCACAGCATCAATAAAGTTCTGAAGCCCAGCAAAGCCGCCCATAACACCGGAGCGGCTGATTTCGCTGAAGGACATGCGGAATACGATCAGGATGGGAAATACAACAAACACCGTCATCAGCAGCAGGCTGGGCAATAGCCAAAGATAAGGCTCCCATTTATGCCGTATGAGGATCGTGTTCATAAACAGTTCCTTTCATGAGGAAAAGGGGCCGGCAAACACCGGCCCCTTATCAAAACGAATTACTTGGTCAGTTCAGCCTGCAGCTCGTCCAGCAGCGTCTTCACGTCGCCGCCGATCAGGGCATTCTGCTCAACATTGATAACGCCAACGCGCATGGCGTCCCACTTTTCGTTCGCGGTCGGATAGAACTGGCAGCTGTCCAGTACCTTCAGCCAGCCGGCGAAGCTTTCGTCAGAAGCAACCAGCGCTTCTACGGCAGAGTTCACGGCAGGCAGGAAGCCTTCCATGCTGACCCAGCCGACATAGTTCTCGGGATCATAGAAGAAGGTCAGGAATTTGCCGATGGCTTCGTTGCGCTTGGCATTCTCTTCCTCAGAAAGGGTGGTGTCCTTGAAGGCCATGATGCGGTCCATAACGCCAGTAGCACCGGGTTTGGCGCCTTCGTTGGTGGGCAGGCCGGCAGTAGAATAATTAATGCCGGTATAGCCTTTTTCAGCCAGGTAGGAAGGCAGGTTGTTGGGAGCGATTACCATCGCCAGCTTGCCAGCGCCGAACATATCCTGCAGGTCATAACGGGTCTGGGTGGCGGGATTGGGGTTGGTGTAGCCATTCTTGTACAGGCCGATGGCAAATTCGATGGCTTCCACGTTCTTTTCGCTGTTGATTGCAATATTGCCTTCTTCATCCAGGAAACCGCCGTCATTGTTCCAGACATAGTAAGAGAACGCAGCCTGGCCTTCGTCAGTGGTCATGTCAAGGCCCCAGCCATAAACTTCGCCGTTGTAGAAGTCCTTGATGGCCTGGCAGGCATCTTCGAGCTCAGCCCAGGTCTCGGGAACCTTCTCAACGCCAGCTTCGGCCAGAATGTCCACATTGTAATACAGAGCACGGGCAGAAGCCAGATCGGGTACCGCCCACACGGTGTCATCAACGATGGACTCGGCAATGAAGCCAGGGAAGAAATCATTGAACAGCTCTTCCGGGCAGTAATCCTTGACGGGCATCAGCAGGCCATCGCCCTGATAACCGGAGAACCAGTCGATATTCAGGATGTCGGGCTGCTTGTTGTTGGTGATGCGGGTGGAAACTTCAGAACGCACATCGTCCCAGGAAACGACTTCCAAGTTCAGCTTGATGCCCGGATTCTCGGCCTCAAACTTCTTTACGAAGCTTGTGCCGTTCATGCCGGTGCCCAGGAACCAGTTTTCAGTGTTGTTGCCGTACTGGCAGATGATCACGTCCAGGGTGATTTCATCCTCAGCCATGGCAACACCGGCGCAGGATACGACCAGCAGCAGAGCCGCCAGCAGCGCTACGAGTTTCTTCATGTGTCTTTCCTCCGATTTGTTTTTTTATTTTACCCTTACGGGCAGATCGTTTAGTTAATTGTAGCAGATACGGCAGATTGCGTCAATCCTCTTCGCCTTCCGGCCGTTCTTCGGAAGCCTCTTCTTCGGCCTTCTCCGGCGTCTTTTCGGGCTGCTCAGGCGCTTTGCGTATGCCTGTCACATCCTCTATGGTCAGAAGCATCAGCATATCGCGAGTGATTTCGCCTTCGGTTTCTCCCAGGCGGTCGGCCTGGCGCGCAATGATCGTCTCAAACAGATTGCGCACACCGCGCGCATTGCCGAAGCCCTTCACATCCAGACGCTCGATATCAATGATCTGACGCAGCGCCGCACGCGCTTCGTCATCCATCGTATAACCGGCCTTTTCCATGCGCATATCGAAAATTCCCATCAGCTCATCCAGAGTATAATCGGGGAAATCGATAAAGCGGTTGAAACGGCTTTCCAGGCCCGGATTGCTATGCAGGAACCTTTCCATCGGTTCGATATAACCGGCCACGATCACGATCAGATCATCACGGTGATCCTCCATTGCCTTGAGCAGCGTATCCACCGCCTCGGCGCCGTAGTCGTTCTCGCCACGGTTGGTCAGGGAGTACGCTTCATCAATGAACAGCACGCCGCCCATGGCCTTTTTGATGGCGTCTTTTGTCTTGATCGCCGTCTGGCCTACATAGCCGGCCACCAGATCACCGCGGTCCACTTCCACCAGCTGGCCCTTACTGAGGATCCCCAGCGAATGGAAGATGCGGGACAGGAATCGTGCAATGGTGGTTTTGCCCGTTCCGGGATTACCGCTGAATACCATATGCAGCGACAGATCGCTCTGCGGCAGGCCGTGCTCCTTGCGCAGCTGCTCGATCTGGATCCAGTGTACCAGCGTGTCCACTTCTTCCTTAACAGTATTAAGGCCGATGTAGCCGTTCAGCTCTTTGAGCAGGTCGTCAATATTTTCTTTTGGCATTTCCGCTGCTTTGGCATCGGTTGTCGTTTTCCCATTACCGTCTGACTTTGCAGTGGCGTCCGGCGCAGCAGTGCTGTTCAGTATTTCATCGCTCGGATTGAGCGAAGAAGGCTTTTTGTCCTGCGGTTCCAGTCTGGAAGCAGGAAAAAAGTCGTTATAGACTGACTGCAGATTGCGCTTTGCCATCGATTGAATGATCTCGTTCTGCAAACGGATGATCTCATCCTTACGGCTGGTACTCATTGTGTTTTCCCCTTCTTAACAGCGGATTCCCGCCTTATTCTTCCTCTTCGATCACTGAATCGGCGCCGCCGACTTCGTTTTCGAGCGTCTCAATGAACTCCTCGTCCACTTCGGTTTCCTCGTCGGCAATCACATCGGGTTCCTGCGGTTCAGTTTCTGCCGGTTTATGCCCGCCGCCGATACGCTGGATATCCGCCAGCGCATAGTCATTCACCTCATTGCTGTCACCCTTGGTGATGCGGACACGGACTGTTTCCTTCAGCACATTGATCTCCTGGACCGTACCGATCCCGTCGGGAGTGATCACATCGCGGCCTACACGCGGCATACGCTTCCGGGTCGCCTCATAATGGTCCTGCTCATACTTGAGGCAGCACATCAGGCGTCCGCACACGCCGCTGATTTTAGTGGGATTCAGCGACAGGTTCTGTTCTTTCGCCATCTTAATGGATACCGGCTGGAAATCACCGAGGAACTGTGAGCAGCACACCGGCCGGCCGCACAGGCCCAGTCCACCCATCATTTTGGCTTCATCGCGCACACCGATCTGCTTAAGCTCGATACGCGTTTTGAATACTGCTGCAAGATCTTTGACCAGCGCACGGAAGTCCACGCGTCCGTTTGCTGTGAAATAGAACAGGATCTTGCTGCCGTCGATGGTGTATTCCACACTGACCAGCTTCATCTCCAGATTATGTTCCTGGATCTTCTTCTGGCAGACGGCATAGGCTTCCTTTTCCTTGACGCGGTTTTCTTCGCGCCTGCGCGCATCTTCCGCCGTGGCAATGCGTACAACAGGACGCAGCGGCGGCACGATCTGCTCATCTGCCACTTCTGTCACACCGGTCACTACTTCACCGTATTCCAGGCCGCGTGCCGTTTCCACGATCACTGCATCGCCGGCAGAAGGCCACAGTTTGCCCGGATCAAAATAATACAGTTTGCCTGCGTTATGAAAACGCACGCCGATCACAGTTGCCATTAATTGATTTCCTCCGCAGTCGTATACAATAGTTTTTCTGCTACAGCCTGCCATGATACATTGGCTGTGCGGTAGCGGCGTGCATCCAGTATACCGGAAAGCACGCGTTCAAGATGTACAGGCTCTGCCTGCAGCCAGATCTCATGGCAGCGCGTCTGAGCGACAGCTGCCGGTTCCGGTCCGGCCTTCATGGAAAAAAGAAGGTATTCGCGCACGCGCTGTTCAAAAATGTCCAGCAGCCCGTCGGCGTCATCCTTGCGCTCACGCAGCTTTACTGCTGCTTCCGGCACATCATGCACAGAAGAGAGAGAAAAGAAAGTCTCCTCGCACAGTGTCCGTACGCGCATCAGGTCATTGTCCTCGAGCATGGCCAGAGCAGTACCGATACTGCCGCCGCTGAGTATCGCAATCTCACGTGCCTGTTCCGGTTTTGCGCCGCGGCGGATCAATTCCTGTGCCACGCGTTCCGCCGGCCACAGCTGCAGGCGTGCCGTACGGCAGCGCGAACGCACTGTAGGCAGAAGCCCCACATCCCCCGAAGCCGTGAGCAGAAAGCGGGTAGCTCCGTCAGGCTCTTCCAAGGACTTGAGCAATGCATTCTGTGCCTGCACCGTCATGCGCTGGGCGTTCTCCAGGAGCACAACACGTTCGCCGCCTTCGACGGGATGCATGGACAGCGCATGGATGATCTCGCGCAGATGCTCCACCTTGACAGAGCGTTCCTTTTCGCCGCATGAGGGCATCAGCAGATCCGGATGCGTGCTATTCATTACCCGCCGGCAACCTTTGCACTGCATGCACGGCTTTGGCGAAGTCCCCGTACATAAAAAAGCACAGGCTAAGAGGCGGGCCAGCGTACGCTTGCCCGTGCCAACTGCTCCGGTCAGCAGCACCGCATGCGGTGCGCGGCCGCTTCGAACATCCTCAATCAGCGTGCCCAGGCCTTCGCTCTGTGCAGCAAAATCATCAAGCGATACCAAGGCACGCTCCTTCTTCTCTGTTCATCCGGGAAATGCGTCAATACTTGTGGAACTGCTCAACATCCAGTATAAACACAGTCGCACCGCCTACCGTAACCTCAATAGGCATCTGCGCATAAACGCCCGCTATTCCTCCGGCCATGGGCGAGGCCGTCATCTGACGGCGGCTTTTGCACAGCTTCTCAATAATGCTCAGGCAGCCTGCCAGTCGATCGTCCTCTACACCGGCAAGCAGCGTCGTATTGCCGGCACGAAGGAATCCGCCTGTCGTTGCCAGCTTTGTCACGCTGTAACCGTCGTTCATGAGCGCGGAGATCACACGCGAAGAATCCTCGTCCTGAATAATAGCAATTACCAGTTTCATCGGCAAGACCTCCTTTTTCAGAGAACTAATTATAGTTAATTATACATTATTATATGGATAATGGCAAGCAAAGCAGCTTTTTCTCAGCGCTTACTCAGCTTTTTCAGGATCCGAATCGCTTCCTTGGGATCATTGCTCGTAAACATCAGGCATCCCAGCTGGATCTGCCGGCTCATGAGCTCTTCCGTATCCGGCAGGCAAATGCACGGCTTTATGCCCAGTGCCAGACATTCAGCATACTCCTTTTCATCCGGATATGTTCCTTTTTCGATTGGATATACGCACGCCCAGTCCCAGTATTCGGTAATGTCACGCTTTACCGGTCCCCGCATTTTATTGCTTTCACCGATTCCCTGTCCATGGATCTGGATCTTTCCCTGGCTCAGCTGCGCTGCGTATTCGAGCACAGGACTGGAAAAGCTGTTCAGCATGCTGCGCTCTTCCAGATGATAATGGAAAATGCCTTCTATCGTCTGCCGCACTGTGCGGAAAGCCATTTCTTCTCCAACGTTTTCGGGATAGTCTTTCAGCTCCCAGTTCATCCACAGTCCCGGCGTGTCTGCCGCCAGCCGGAGCGTCTCTTCCAGTGTAGGCACCCGTGTACCGGCGAATTCCGGCGCGTACCATGCTCCGGCATCCAGGGCAGCAATCTCTTCCCAGCGCTTTTCATGTGTAGCCCCAGTGCCGTTCGTTGTACGGTCGAAACTGTGGTCGTGCATCATGAATGTCACGCCGTCCAGCGAGGTATGAAGGTCCACTTCCAGGCCATCCACGCCCAGTGCAATCGCAGCTTTATATGCAGGCAATGTATTTTCAGGCGCATGTGCGCGGTCACCGCGATGCGCGGCAAGAATGATTTTTTCCATTTTTTGCGGTCCTTTCACTTTTTCCTGTATAGTATACCACGATTCGGAATGCACAATACGCTTTTTTCACCTTTGCTTGAAAACGTCTGCCCCCCGCGCTATAATGGCGGATGAAAAACAAACAGGAGGCAATCCGGTGGAACTCTGGGATGCATATGACGCCCTTGGCGCCAAACTGAACTGTTCGTTGGTACGTGAAGAACCGCTGCCCGTAAACCACCTGCATGTGGTTGCAACAATCGCCGTGCGTCACCGCGACGGCACCTGGCTGCTGACCCGTCGTGATCTGAACAAACCTTCCTATCCCGGCTGTTGGGAACTGAGCTGCGGCGGCAGCATCCTGAAGGGTGAAACCTGGTATGACGGCGCATGCCGTGAGCTTCTGGAAGAGACGGGCATCCATGCAAAATCGCTCTTCCTGCATCATACGCTGATCTCCCCGGAGATCAACGGCATCCATGCCGGCTATTTGTGTGACTACGCCGGCGACAAGAACGCTATACAGCTGCAGAAAAATGAAACCATTGATTACTGCTGGCTGACCGCAAAGGAGCTGCTGCAGTTTTCACAGGAACCGCAGTTCGTCGATGCACAGCGCATCCGCTGGCAGCGCCTGCTGCGCCGCCTGGAAGCGGAAAACAGCTGATCGTCCCTGCAAAGTAAAAAGCGCAGGTCTGTTGTTATTCAGGCCTGCGCTTTTGCTATTCAGTTTGGCAGCGCATCAGCGCAGTTCCCCGTTCCAGATCAGGCGATAATCACCGCTGCGCAGTACCTGCAGCAATGTCTTGTTGTCACGGATCCGCTCAGTAGTCGCGATGCCGCTGCAAATCGGGTCATTCGGCTTATGGAAATCACTTCCGCTGGTCATGATCTTTCCGTTCTGCCGCGCCCACTCATAAGCCAGCTCATTATGAGAATTATGGTTATGGTTACCGTTGAACACCTCATAACCGTCATACAGATCAGGGTTCATCACACGGGTTCCGACGCGGAACGGATGTGCATGCACAATCAGGAAGCCAGCGTCACGGGCGCTCTGGCTCAGCTCTTCCATGGTCATATAGCGCATATCTCCGGTCTTGACCAGCCAATCCTCAGTCGCACCGTAGATCAGATAATCATTTGGCACATAGCGCTGCCATCCATGCTCTACCTGTTCATCCGTAAGCGGCGCCATTGGCGTCAGGTTGATCTCGCAGGCAAACAGCACGTCAAAATCGTCCCCGGCAGCCGCTTTCAGTGCTTCCCAGCCACGGATAAAATGCTCCGCTTTTTTCTCCCACGGCCACTCTTCCATAGCCTGATAAGTGCCGCGGTTGATATGGTTCGTTGATACGATCCCGTTGTAGCCGGCAGCTTTATATAGAGCGATCAGCTGCTCCGCCGGGCAGGTGGAACAAACGCTGACTTCAGCTGAATGACAATGCAGTTCCAGTCGATACATAGACACAGTTCCTCGCTTTCCTCAGATGGGCGGCAACCGCACATAGTGTACGCCCGCAGGGTACTCCTGTCAAGCCGACTGGACACTTTCGGGCGTACGCAGCAGGAAGGAAAAATCACTGCCGCGGCCGACCTCGCTGTGAACAAGAATATGCAGGTTCAGGCGCTGCGCGATCTCACGCGCAATCGCCAGGCCCAGGCCGCTGCCTGCCGCGCCATGGCTGGGATCTGCCTGATGGAAGCGGTCAAAAGCATGCCGCACCGTATAGGCATCCATGCCCGCGCCCGTGTCGCGCACGGACAGGCGTACATAACGCCCTTCACGCGCGGCTGCCAGTGTTACAGTGCCGCCTTCCGGCGTGAACTTGACAGCATTGTCGAGAAATACGGTCAGGATCTGCTGGAGACGGTCCTCGTTTGTAATCACTGTCGGCAGGTTCTCTTCCGCATCCAGCACCAGATTCAGTCCTTTTTTCTTTGTCAGGGGCTGCATACGGCCGTGAAGCTCATACAGTATCTCCATCAGCTCTACTTCTTCTGTTTCGAAGGCAGCCGGGTTCGCCTGCAGGCTGCTCAGTTCCAACAGATCGTTGACCAGGCGTGAAAGCCGCAGTACCTCGTTGAGCAGCATCCCGTAATACCGCTGCCGCTCTTCCTCTTTTTCCACCAATCCGTCCCGCAGCGCTTCGGTCAGACCGCGCATACTGCTCAGCGGCGTCCGCAGCTCATGCGACACGTTCGCAACATAATCGCGCCGCGTGCGCTCCAGACGTTCGGCTTCTGTCACATCGCGCATCACAGCCAGCGCACCGTCAGCCAGCGGGCGGAACAGCACAAGCAGCGTGCGTTCGTCCATCTGTATCTGCATGGGTTCCCGCTCCGGCGTCCCGCGCAGGCATTCCAGCACATCCCCGTATTCCTTTGAGTTGCGTCCGCCCAGCAGCCGCACAGCAGCCTGGTTCTCACGCAACACATCCCCTGAACGGTCAACTGCCAGTACGCCTTCGTCCAGTCCTTCCAATACCTGCGACAGCGTATCGCGCTCACGCGTCAGTTCGCCCATGGAACGCGCCAGACGCTGGGAGGACTGGTTGAACGCACGCCCCAGCGGCCGCAGTTCCACCGGCAGTTTCTCGCTGATCTCCACCGTCTCGCCTTCGCTCAGGCGCTCGGCGGCATTCACGAGCGTATCCACCGGCCGCACGATACGTACGGTCAGAAGGAGCAGTGCCACTGCCAGTACAGCTGCCGCCAGCAGCGCGTACTGCAGCAGCAGAGAGCGGAAGCCGACCGCTGCCCTCATGCTCGCCCGTAACGATTTGCCGGCTACCGCAATACCTGAATCGCCATGTTCCGCAGCGATCAGCAGGCCGTTCTGGGCACGCATATATGTATCATTTGTTCTGGGTACAGCAGCAACCAGCGAGGCGATATCCGCCTGTTCCAGATATGACTCCGCGCGCTCTGCAGCAGCGAGCACATTCCCTTCCGCGTCCAGCAGTACCAGAAAGACCTCGCTCGGATTCAGTTCCGGGTTGACCGCCTTCTCCAGCGCTTCACTGTCCCCTTTATACCGTTCCAGCAGGCGCAGTCCGTCCTGGACGGCCTGGCTCGCTTCGTTCTCAGCAAGGCGCTGCAGTGCCGCCCGCGCTAGTCCGCTGGAGACTGCATACAATGTAACGGCAAACAGCAGCAGGCAAACACCCAGCGTGATCGACATCGTTTTGGTAAAGCGCTTCAGCTTACGCATCAGTGTTTTCCTCCAGCTTATAGCCCACACCGTATACTGACTTCAGCTGCACATTGCTTTCCGGCGGCAATTTTTTGCGGATACGTTTCACGGAAGTATCCACTACGCGGCTGTCGCCGTCAAAATCAAAGCCCCAGATAGAATCAAGCAGCTGCTCACGCGTAAACACCTGTCCCAGATGTGCCGCCAGCAGATGCAGTATCTCAACTTCCTTGGGCGATACGGAAAGACGTTCGCCCGCCACACGCACTTCATAGCGTGCAAGATCAATCTCGGTATTTCCCACGGAGATACGCCCCATCTCCGGAGCCGCTGCAAGCGTATTCAGTCTGCGGAAGATCACCTGAATACGCGATACAAGCTCACGCGGGCTGAAAGGCTTGACGACATAATCATCTGCGCCAAGCGCAAACCCGAGCAGGCGGTCTGTTTCTTCACCGCGGGCTGTCAGGAGGATAATGGGCACACTGCTCACTGCCCGGATATCACTGCACACCTGCGTGCCGCTGCGTCCGGGCATCATGATATCCAGGATGACCAGGTCCGGCCGCAGGCGCGTAAAGATATCCATCACATCGCTGCCATTATAGACCGAACAGGTGTCATACCCGTCACGGCTCAGATATATCCTCAGCGATTCATGAATACCGATCTCGTCATCTGCGATCAGGATCAGCTTATTATGCGCCATGTCCATCCTCCGCAATCATGAAATGAAAGGGGCTCTGCAGCCCCTTTTCATCTGCCGTGCACGGCAGTCTCTTCATCATAAAGCGGGGCATTGCCCCGCTTAAAAAATTACTTATTGATTTCTTCTTTGAGGCTCTTGCCAGCCTTGAAAGCGATCGCCTTGGAAGCAGCGATTTCGATCTCTTCACCGGTGCGCGGATTGCGGGCCTTACGGGCGGCATGCTCTTTGATTTCAAAGCTGCCAAAGCCAGCCAGCTGCACTTTTTCACCGGCCTTCATCGCGGCGATAACGGCCTCGATACCGGCGCCGACAGCCTTCTCAGCTTCCTTGCGGGTCATACCGGCATTCTTAGCAACGATGCCGATCAGTTCAGTTTTATTCATGAATTCTTTCCTCCTTTTTGATTGGCAACATATCTGCCATCGCCCAAATGCGGGCGCGGATCATTTGTTCCGCCTTAAGTATACGTTTATTTCACTGTTTGTCAAGCTTTCAGGCAATTTTCCGCCCTTTTTTGCCTCATTTTCGGCATTTTTTACGCGTTTTATCATTTTTTCAGCTGCCAAATGCAGCTTTTCCTCTGGGCATTCTCCCGCATGATGCATTTCCTGCACCATACGCAGTATCGGCGCAAGCGGTTCTTCCGCCAGCAGAGCGTCCATGTCCAGCCCCATTGCCTCGGCTTTTTTTATAATCTTTTCGGCCCGCAGCAAAGCCGGCAAGCCGGCTGAGACATCAGCCAGCATGGCTGAAGCTGTGCCGTTTCCGCGCTGGCGCTGTTTGCGCTTTTCCCACGAATCAGCGACTTCATCCGCCGTATCACAGTGCTCACTTCCGAACACATGCGGATGCCGCGTGATCATCTTCCGGCAGATCGCAGTCGTTACGTCGCTCAGTTCAAATGTCCCGTACTGGGTACCGATGTCTGCCTGGAAAAGGACCTGCAGCAGCACGTCGCCCAGTTCCTCAGCCACATGATCCCACTCCTGGGATGCCACGGCTTCAGAAGTCTCATATGCCTCTTCGATCAGATACCTGCTCAGGCTCTCGTGTGTCTGCTCGCGGTCCCACGGGCAGCCGCCTTCTCCGCGCAGACGGCGAAGCACACGGCAAAGGTCCCACAGATCATAACGCTCGCGCTGTTCGAGCGGCAGCGCGGGCAGATAGACAGCTGCGGTATGATCATAATGCGGCTGCCGGTCCATCTCGCACAGCGGCATACGGATAAAGGTCCTTTCCGCTTTTCGTGCAGGCGGGAAGAAACAGATCTCAGCATCATCACCGTACCAGGACGCCAGTTTTAGTTTCACTTCCCCGGCCAGCAGGCGTGTATTGAGTTCAGTCACAAGCATTGCGTCCTGTGTGGAAGCTACTGTCAGTTCTGTAGCCGCTGCCACGCGTACCGGCAGCTGTGCTCCCACCGCCTGGAGCAGCGGTGCGGCAAGATCCGCTCCGCCGGCAGCACGCACCTGCTCCGGCCAGCGGCGCAGCAGTGCCGCTGCCGTCTCATCGTTCAGGGCATCCAGCACCGCATATACCACGCGGCTCCGTGCTGCCGCCTTGCTCACATATTCCGCAGCGGCTTCCACGAATTCATCGAAATCCTCGCTCTGCTCATGCAGATTATCGAGTGTTTCAAAAGATATCCCCTGCTCAGCCAGATATTTCGCCGCATCTGTTTCGCCCGTGCGCAGGATAATGCGCCGCGCCTTTTTCAGCGTCTCCACCGCGCCCAGCGTCAGCTGCTCACGCGGGCCCGGCCCAAGCGAGATAATGGTAATCGTATTCATCGCAAACCGCTCACTTTCCTATCCGGCTGGGAATAAGGCGCCGGATGCGCGCAGGCAGGTCTTCTCTTTTCACTGCACCGACCGCAACAGCCAGCAGGACATATACGACCACGCCTGTTCCAACGCATACTATCACGCCCAGCATCAGCTTCATGCGTCCGGCATGCAGGCAGTTATCCGTAAAGATAAAACGCCAAATCGCCCATACCACTGCGCCCATGGGCAGTGCCGCCGCAAGCGGCCTGAGCACAGTATCACGCCACGGCATACGGCCGGCAGCATATTTCACGGTAAAGATCAGGTTCGGCACCATACTGACGGTATAGCACACCAGGCTCGCAATGGGCGCGCCGTGGATATTGATCGACGGTATAGCAATCAATGTAAAGTTCAGTACAACCTTGCATATCACGCCTGCAAGCAGTGTATAAGTGGGAATGCGCTGTTTGCCGCAGCCCTGCAGGATACCAGTCGTTGCCTGTACCATGGTAAACAGGATAATGGTCATCGCGCTGACTGTCAGCAATTCTGCCGCGACATCTAGCTGTACCGGTGTATAACGTCCCGAATACCCGTAGCAAAGATACAGGATCGGGCGTGCAAGAAGGCTCATTCCAATCGAGCACGGGAAGCCTACCACAGCCGCCACGCGCATTCCGGTACGGCTCTCATTTGAAACCAGTTCGGTATCTCCCCGCGCCATGCCTGAGGAAACAGCCGGCACCAGGTTCGTGCTCATCGCCATGGCCAGTGCGGTAGGCACATTGATCAGTGTCAGTACCATGCCCGAATATAGGCCGTAGCGCACCAGCGCTTCATCCGCTGCCATACCGCCGTTCTCCATGAGCCGCGTGACCATAAAGCTGTCGATCAGTGCCGCCAGGGGCACAATACATGATCCCAGCGTAATGGGCACGGCAATGACCGCCAGATTCCTGCCGATCGCTCTGCGGGAAGCACTTTGCTCTATCTCCTGCGGTGCCGCATCAAAGACCGCACGTGCACGCAGGTGTGAGAATACCATGTATGCCAGTGCCACAGCTTCTGCCATACTGGTTCCCAGCAATGCCCCGGCCGCGCCCATTCCCGGACCGCCGCGCCGCATTCCGAGCGCCGCCAGCGGCAGTGCCACGAATACCTTGCCGACCTGTTCGATCAGCTGTGAAATGGCTGTAGGCAGCATACGCCTGTGCCCCTGCATATAGCCGCGGAAAGCACCCATCACGCATACCAGCACCACACTGGGCGCAATGGCGATATATCCAAGTCTCGTCTCAGGTGTACCCACGCGGCGGGACAGATATCCGCTCCCAAGCAGCAGCACCAGTGTGCCAATCAGTCCCAGCAGTCCCAGTGCCGGGGCAGCCACGCCGAACACGCGGCGTGCACTGCGTCCATCCCCGCGTGTCACATAATGTGACACCATACGCGAAATGGCAACGGGAATACCAACTGATGCGATCGTCAGAAGCATGTTATATGCTGAATATACCTTTGAATAGACGCCCAGTCCGTCCCCGCCGATCGAATCAGCCAGCGGAATACGGTACAGAACACCTACCACCTTGCAGATCATGCCCGCAAGGCCAAGGATCGATATGCCGCCGATCAGCGACTTGCTTTTTTCTGTCACGCGAAAACCTCCGCCTGTATAATCCTTATTTATTATACATAAATCGCAGTTATCCGAAAAGAGTCTTGCAAAAACGCTATGTCCGGTTATATAATAAATCTACCAATTAATAGGGGGAATATTGTATGGATATCGAGAAAATCATTTCCGACGTACTGGCCAAGCTCAAGGTCGACAGCAGTCTGAAAGCGGCTTTCCTGTCCGACCCCGTTGGCACACTGGAAAAGAAGCTGGGCATCGACCTGCCCGATGAGCAGATCAACGAGATCATCAAGGGCATTAAGGCCAAGCTGGGCGAAGGCGGCATCGCCGGTATCCTCGCCAAGATCAAGAGCCTGTTTGGCAAATAAGCTAGCATGCGGCGCTGCGAAAGGTTTCCCTTTCGCGGCGTTTTTTATTTGCACAGAAATGCTTTCAATGCCGGGATATTCGGCGGTGAGATATTCTCCGGCACATCTTCGGGTGCAAAGAAACGCAGTTCACTCACTTCACCGTCCTGAGGAAGCATTTCCCCTGACCAGGCACGGCAGACAAACACTACATCCACAATGGATGCCAGATCCCCGTTAGGATATGTATAAGCCATTTCCGGGCCCGAGAAAACGCCCAGCAGCGTCAGTTCTTCCGCTATAAGCCCGGTCTCTTCCCTAAACTCCCGGCGTGCAGCATCCTCTACGCGTTCATTCAGTTCCACACAGCCGCCGTGATAGCCCCAGCAGCCGTTATCGGAACGCCTTTGCAGCAGCAGTTCGCCCTGATCATTGACCGCGATAACGCTGGCGCCGACGATCAGAAGCGGATCATGACCGATCTTGCGGCGTATATCACGTACATATCCCATGCTTCAGCCTCCCTGCCGCCGCGCGTTCCAGTCCGTTCAGGTCGGAATACACGGTTATTTCTTCAAAGTTCTCTTCAAGCAATGCGGCAACCGCCTTTGCCTGACCGTCTCCGAACTCCAGCAGCAGCCACCCGCTTGATGTCAGATAAAGCGGTGCCTCATCTATGATACGGCGGTAGAAATCCAGCCCGTCCCTGCCTCCGTCCAGCGCGAGGACAGGCTCCGAAAGCACTTCTTCCATCAGACCCGCCAGGTCCCTGCTGGGAATATACGGCGGATTGCTGACAATCATATCAAACCGTTCTCCGGCAAAAGGTCCGAACAGATCCCCCTGCCGAACAACAACATCCACTCCGCAGCGGGAGGCGTTTTCCCTTGCTAATGCCACGGCATCCGTGCTGATATCTCCGGCAAAGACCTTCGTGTCCGGAAAACGGTCCGCGATGGCTACGGCCAATGCCCCCGAGCCGGTGCACAGGTCGAGTATGCGTTCCCCGCCGCGCAGCCGCAGTAGCGCCTGCTCACACAGTGTTTCGGTATCAAAGCGCGGAATCAGCACCTGAGGTGCCGCCTTCAGCATCAGCCCCATGAACGGCGCTTCGCCGGTAATATACTGCAGCGGCTCGCGTGCGGCACGCCGTATCAGCAGTGCTTCATACGCTGCAATGTCCTCAGCGGCAAGCTCGCGTCCCGGGTCCGCGCGCAGAGAAAGCGGCGCTTCACCCGTCACAAAGGACAGCAGCAGCGCCGCGTCATTTGATGCTTCCGTTACGCCGGCGGCAGAAAGCCGTGCCGCGCCTGCGCGCAATGCCTCACGAACGGTCGGCAAATGATCCTCCCCGCAGTAAGAACCGACAACTGTCTTCCTTACTCCGTTTTCTCTTCTTTCTCCCGCGGCGGAATCGCCACGATGTATCCTTCTTCGGTCACAGGTCCTTCCGGCATCTCATCCAAAGCAGCCTTCATGGCCACAATAGCCACTTCCAGCATGCTCTCATCCGGTTCAGCGGTAGTCAGAAGCTGCAATGCCATACCCGGCTTGCGCAGGGCGGTGCAGGCCTTGCCTTCGTTATGTGCCAATCCTTTGAGCACTTCATAGCTGATTCCCGCCACAACCGGCAGCAGGAGCAGACGGCTCAGGATACGTACCAGGTAATGTGCACCCATGTCATAACCGGTGATCATCAGTACCAGTACGTCCACGATTGAATAGAACACAATGGACAAAATAAAGGTGATAAGCAGGAAACTGGTCCCGCAGCGCGGATGCAGGCGGCTGAACTGCTTGGCATTGCCCGGAGTTAAGGGAAGCTCGGCTTCATGGCAGTATACCGTCTTATGCTCGGCGCCATGATAGCGGAAAGTACGCATCATGTCCGGCACGCGGCGCACGGCAATCATATATCCGATCAGCAGCAGCGTACGCACCAGGCCGGTGACCAGGTTCTTCAGCAGCAGCATTCCGCCGCTCGCGTTTTGGGGGAACAGTTTGATAATGGTGTTGGGCAGCAGGACAAACAGTCCCACGGACAGCGCTACCGCCAGAATAATGGCAAGCCCCATCACGACCTTGTCCACGCCCTTGCCCAGTTTCTTTGCCAGCCATTTTTCAAACTTGGAAGGTTCTTCTTCCTCGACACCGCCCATCTTGGCGCTGTCCTCAAGCGTTTTCATTCCGGTATACAGCATGGTCACCATGCTGACCGCGCCGCGTATAAAGGGCAGCCCCATCCATTTATGCTTTTTCGAAGGCGATTCATACGGATCACGCTTAAGCACCACACTGCCGTCAGGACGGCGAACGGCCAGAGCAACATATTCCGG
>JAFZPO010000233.1 GCA_017550305.1 Clostridia bacterium | reverse complement strand
TATGTCAGAAATCAAAAAAGGCAACATTTCCATCCATGCGCAGAACATCATGCCGGTCATCAAACGCTGGCTGTACTCTGATAAGGATATCTTCATCCGCGAACTGGTCGCGAACGGCTGTGACGCTATCACCAAGTACCGCATGGCGACCGGCGACGACAGCGAAGACCTGCATGTGACAGTCACCGTAGACAAGGAGAATCAGGAACTCCGCTTTACCGATAACGGCATCGGCATGACCGCGGAAGAAGTCGACCAGTACATCAACCAGGTCGCATTCAGCGGCGCCGAGGAATTCCTGAAGAACTATCAGGGAGACGACAAGGGCGGCATTATCGGTCATTTCGGCCTGGGCTTCTACAGTGCGTTCATGCCCGCTGACCGCGTGACCATCGACACCCTCTCCTGGCAGGAAGGCGCTTCTCCCGTACGCTGGGAGAGCCAAGACGGTACTTCTTTCATACTGAGCGCCGGAACGCGGGAAACCCGCGGCACTACCGTAACGCTCCATATCAGCGAAGCGGAAAAGGAATTCCTGGAGTTTGACCGTGTGCGCGAGGTCCTGAACCGCTACTGCGGCTATATGGCCGTGCCCATTTATCTTGAGAATACAGCGGACAAGCCCGAACCGCCCAAGGAAGGCGAAGAGCCCAAGGCACCGCAACCCATCAATGATACACATCCCCTGTGGCTGAAGGCGCCCAAGGACTGCACGGAGGACGAATACAAGGAGACCTACCGCAAGCTGTTCAATACGTTTGAAGAGCCGCTGTTCTGGATCCATCTGAACGTGGATTACCCGTTCAACCTGAAAGGCATCCTCTACTTCCCGCGCATCCGTAAAGATTTCGGCGGCCAGGAAGGCGAGATCAAGCTGTTCAACCGCCAGGTGTTCGTGGCGGACAACATCAAGGAGATCGTCCCCGAATTCCTGCTGCTCCTGCGCGGCGTCCTGGACTGCCCCGACCTGCCGCTCAATGTCAGCCGCAGTTTCCTGCAGAATGACGGCTATGTGAAGCGCCTGAGCTCGCATATCACGAAGAAGGTTGCCGACAAGCTGAACGGGCTCATGAATACAGAACGCGAAAAGTACGAGACCTACTGGGATGACATCCATCCGTTCGTCAAATACGGCTGCCTGCGCGATGAGAAGTTCTATGAGCAGATCAAGAGCAGCCTGCTGCTGAAGACCACTTCCGGCGAGCACTATACGCTGGAAGAATACAAGTCACGCAATGAGGGCAAGACGGACAAAAAGGTTTACTATACCTCTGATCCCGCACGCCAGGCCGCTTCCGTACGGCTGTATACCGACCGCGGCATTGATGTCGCAGTCATGGATTCCCTGATCGATATCAGCTTCATGCAGTTCCTGGAGAATGCCGGCGGCGAGGAGAACGCTATCTCCTTTGCGCGCGTCGACGCGGATACCGACGGGCTCGTAGACAGCGAGGCGCAGGTGGAAGAACTGCCGGCGGAAGCACTGGAAAAGCTATTCCGTGCCGTGACTGAGGATGAGAACCTGACCGTAAAGTTGCAGGCACTCAAGGACAAGGAGCTACCGCTGATGCTTCTGGAAGATGAGCAGATGCGCCGCTGGCGCGAAGCCTCCGTCTATTATGGCGGTGGATTCTCGCTGCCTGAAAAGCCGGTAGTCGTGCTGAACAGCGCCTGCCCCGCAGTACACGCACTGGCCGCAATGGAAGATGAGGACCTGCAGAAGATGCTGGCCCGTCAGTACTTCGATATCGCGCGCATGTCCTCGCGTCCGCTCGAGAAGGAAGAACTGAGCCGCTTTATCGCGAACAGTTATAAACTGGCTGCGAAGCTGGCAGAAAAAGATTAATCCATGCCATCCGCATCAGTATGGATCGCGCATTCCCCTTCGCCGCTAGGCCGGATAACACTGGCCAGCGACGGGGACGCACTGACAGGGCTCTGGTTTGACGGACAGACGTATTATGCCAGTACCCTGACGGGAACGGAACAGGAAACAGACCTTCCCGTGTTCGCGCAGGCAGCGGAATGGCTGGATGCGTATTTCAGCGGCCGGGACCCGGGCTTCACGCCCCCGCTGCATCTCACCGGCTCACCCTTCCGGCAGGCCGTATGGGAACTGCTGCTGACGATCCCTTATGGAGAAACAACGACCTACGGCATACTGGCGAAGCGCTTTGCCATTCTGACAGGCAGGCCTGTCCCTGCCGCACAGGCAATCGGCGGCGCGGTCGCGCATAATCCCGTCTCACTGATCGTCCCCTGTCACAGGGTCATCGGTGCGGACGGGTGCCTCACCGGCTATGCCGGCGGAGTGTACAGGAAAGAGTGGTTGCTGGCCCTGGAACAGGAAAAACACACCTAGGCGTCGATCCCTTTACTTTCCGAACATCACTGCGCTATAATATGATCAATCACAGAAAACAGGAGGCCACCGTATGCGTTATGAAATCAAGGGCGAACCGATGCCCGTAGCGATCTGCTACCTTGACAACGGCGAAACGATGATCAGCGAATCCGGCGCCATGAGCTGGATGAGCACCAACATGGAAATGCAGACCAGCGGCGGCGGAATGGGCAAAGTATTCGGCCGCATGTTCTCCGGCGAGAACCTGTTCCAGAACCATTACACTGCACAGGGCGGTCCCGGCATGATCGCATTCGCGTCCAGTTTCCCAGGCTCAATCCGCGCTATTGAGATCACCCCTTCCTCGCCCGTTATCTGCCAGAAGCGTTCATTCCTGGCTTCAACCGACGGCGTTGATTTGAGTGTACACTTCCAGAAGAAGCTGGGAACAGGCTTCTTTGGCGGCGAGGGCTTTGTGATGCAGAAGCTATCCGGCAGCGGCACGGCGTTCATTGAGATCGACGGGACCGCGATGGAGTATGACCTGAAGGCCGGCGAGCAAATGCTGATCGACACCGGCTATCTGGCCATGATGGACGCGACAGTCAAAATGGAAGTCCAGCAGATCAAGGGCGTCAAAAACGTCCTGTTCGGCGGTGAAGGCCTGTTCAACACCCTGGTGACCGGCCCCGGCCACATCATCGTGCAGACCATGCCGATCGCTTCCTTTGCCAGCATGATCGCCAATATGATCCCGCATCAGAAGTAATCCCGCATTCTATAGTAAACGCGAATCAGAAGCTCCGTCTCTGATCCGCGTTTCACTTTTCCCAGCATGAAGGCTCCTCCTGAAACTAACCGGTTTCCGGTCTGATCCAGGAGGAGTATTTCTGTTCACGTTTTTTGATGTCCGCTTTCAGAACAATACTATACAAGCTTCATTCGGCTTGTCCTAACGTTTTTCCGCTCCGCAGATATCTGCCCATGGCAATGCAGTCCCATCGTCCATGCTGAAAGACGAGCACTGGAGCAGAACTCCGTTTATTACGCAGTAAGGTTCAAGCCTGCTCATATCGTCCCACGTGCCGTTTCCACCGATAAAGGCGGATATCAGCATCAGGTCCTCCATCTGTCCCCCCGATACTGCGATGTAAAGCGGATACAGGTGCACGCACATACTGTTCGTATCACCGCTCATCGAGACTACATTCACTACCTGTACGTTTTCCCCCATCCTATCGGTGTAAAGAACGACCAGACAGTCATCCCATTCCGCAGTATAGATCCGCCCATCCTCATCTGTATCATACTTATCCGGCAGAACCGGAGCGGTAAGCATGGAAGCCAGCGGACCGCTGTTTGCCTGTTCTGCCAGTTTGTCGATCAGACCAGACGGGGATATCCCGTCCGGCAAATAGTAGTATTCGTCTTCCAGGGGCAGATATCCACCGGAAACCGGCATCTGCTCTGAATACTCGACTATGCCGCAGGGAAGTCCAAAGTTATCCGTCTGACAGAAGGAAAACGCATAGCCGTTTTCTGCCCAGATCTGAATCGGCTGCTCGGTAAACCAATCCGCACTGTGGTCCTCTTCCAAAGCAATGGAAACAACATGATAACCATAGGTTCCCGGTCGGGCGGCAGCATAGAACGCGCATGTAGTGACTACTTGAACATCTACTGCGCCATCAGCATATGGTGTGTTGACCCAAACGGACTGAACCAGTCCATCATCCGTCTCAGACGTGGTATAGACCCGGATCACAAGACTATAGGTATCCAGCAAATGAACCCAGTAGCCATCGGACCAATATGCCGGGCTGAATTCTATCCCTTCGAACTGCTCGCTCATTGCGGTATAGAAATCATTCCACGTACAAGGTACCGGTTCACTCTCTATGCCGATGATTCCAATGGTCCTGCCGTCATCCAGGGATGAGATCTGCATGGCAGCCGTGGTCCCTTCCTTGGCTTCGATAAATCTCGGAACAGCCACGTCGTCTGCCACCGCAGATACAACAGTCATGCAGCACATCATTATAGCAACAAAAACGCACATGATCCTTCGCATTCTTACACCTTCTTTCCCGAAACAACTAATCAGAGTTATTCTGTTTTCAGTGCATCTACACGTCAAGTATACACATTTTCCGCTGTTTTGTATATCACATTTACTATTAATGGAAAAAAGACCCGGCACGGATCAAAGTTCCGTACCAGGTCTTGCGAATGAACCGGTATTATTCCACTTATGAGATCTCTTCTTTGCTGCTGTCAGTCAGCAGCGTGATCTTCTCGTCATCCTTTGCCAGGATCTGCTGGAATTCTTCACCGGAGATATTTTCCTTCTCCAGCAGATATTCAGCCAGGTCATGCAGCTGGCGGGTATTGTTCTTGAGGATCGTCAGAGCGGAATCGTATGCATCCGCGATCAGCTTGACCACTTCTGCATCGATCTGCGCAGCCGTTTCCATGGAGCAGGCCAGCTGTGAATCGCCGCCCAGGTAAACATTGGTATTGGTCTCAAGCGCTACCATACCGAACTTATCGCTCATGCCGTAGCGTGTCACCATGGCACGCGCCAGCTTAGTCGCCTGTTCAATATCGTTGCTTGCACCGGTCGTGCAGGTATTGCAGGCATATTCCTCAGCAGCGCGGCCTGCCGTCAGCACAGCCAGCTTTGCCAGGATATCCTCGCGCTTCATCAGCACATGCTCTTCCTCATCCACCTGCATGGTATAGCCAAGGGCACCGCTGGTGCGCGGAATGATCGTGATCTTCTGCACGGGAACAGCGTTCTTCTGATGCGCCGCAACCAGTGCGTGACCGATCTCATGATACGCAACAATGCGCTTTTCGTTTTCCGGGATCACAAAGCTCTTGCACTCTGTACCGGCAATGACCGTCTCAACGGAAGCTTCCAGGTCATCCTGAGTCACTGCTGAGCGGCCCATGCGCACTGCACGCAGTGCGGACTCGTTCACGATATTCGCCAGGTCTGCACCGGATGCGCCAACAGTGGCACGTGCGATCGCTGAGAAGTCAACGCTCTTATCCATCGTGATGCCGCGGGCATGCACGCGCAGGACTGCTTCACGTCCGCGCAGATCTGGCAGGTCTACGGTGATGCGCCGGTCAAAGCGGCCGGGACGCAGCAGTGCGACATCCAGGATCTCGGGCCGGTTAGTCGCGCCAAGCACTACGATACCCTTGGAAGCGTCAAAGCCGTCCATTTCCGCAAGTAGTTGGTTCAGTGCCTGCTCACGCTCATCGTTCGAGGACAGGCCGACTGCGTCGCGCTTCTTGCCGATAGCGTCGATCTCATCAATGAAGATGATGCAGGGGGCTTTTTCATTCGCCTGCTTGAACAGGTCGCGGACACGGGCCGCACCTGTACCGACGAACATTTCAACGAAAGCTGAACCGCTTACGAAGAAGAAGGGCACCTTTGCCTCACCGGCAACTGCCTGTGCAAGCAGTGTCTTGCCCGTTCCGGGAGGGCCTACAAGCAGTGCGCCCTTGGGCAGCTTGGCACCGATCGCACGGTATTTCTCAGGCTGATGCAGGAAGTCCACCAGTTCGATCAGTGCTTCCTTGGCCTCATCCTGTCCGGCAACGTCTGTAAACTTCTTGCTTTCATCGCTGACGGAATACATCTTGGCGCTGCTCTTACCAAAGCTCATAGCACCCATTCCGCCGGCACCGCCCCTGCGCACCATGCGGATGATCATGATAATGATGACTACATAGAACGCGATAGGCAGGATCGTGAACAGCAGGCTGATGAAAGAGACACCGGAGGTGCTTTCACCGCCGAACTCTACGCCGGCACGCAGCAGTCGGTCGACCAGGTAGGGATCATCCACAGCTACAGTCTGGTAGGACTTTGCCGCTGTCCCGTCATAGAACCAGCGCGGCAGGGTACTGTCAGTTTTGAGCGTAAAGCTGATGATACCGCTGCCGATCTGCACGCGGTCAACCTGTCCGTCCTCCACCATGGAAATAAAGTCGCTGTACTCTACTGTTTCTACCGTGCCGCCCAGCAGGCTGCGTGCGGAAACAATGCTGGAAATCAGTAAAATACCCAGCAGTACGACCATTACATAAAACCACGGCGAGCGCGGCATTTGCGGCTTATTATACCGTTTAGGATCATTATTATTGTTGTTATCCATTCTCACTTCTCCTTTCAGAAGAATGACGGGCGGCATAAAACTATTCATACCAATCCGCGATTCTATTTTAGTCTTGCGCTTATTCCTTTGTCAATAAACGGGAATGAATGTTCACAAAGCGGCCATATATCGGAAACAGATGAGACGTATTCCCGTTGCTTATTACAGGTACCAATGGTATACTGAAGCAGCAAGGAGAAGACACCAAGTATGAATCAAACGCTCAAAACCAAGCTATCGCTGCTGCCCGACAGCCCCGGCTGCTACCTGATGAAGCATGAGGGGCAGATCATCTATGTCGGCAAAGCGGTCAATCTGAAAAACCGTGTCCGCAGCTATTTCCATACACGAGAACATACACCCAAGGTGGCTGCCATGGTCGCCCAGGTGGATGATTTTGATATTCTTCTCTGCAATACCAATCTGGAAGCACTGACGCTCGAGTGCAACCTGATCAAGCTCCACAAACCGCATTACAACATTCTGCTGAAGGATGATAAACACTACCCCTACGTCCGCATCGACCCGAAGGAGCCCTTCCCCCGCGCCACGATCGCACGCCGTATGCAAAAGGACGGTGCTCACTATTTCGGCCCGTACATCGGCGTCAATGCCATCCGCGATGTCCTGGAAGTCGTCCGGAAGGTTTTTCCACTGCGTACCTGCGACAAAAAGCTGCCGCTCGCGCGCCCGATCCGTCCGTGCGTCAATTATGAGATTGGCCGCTGCCTGGCACCGTGCGCGGGAAAATGCACCGAAGAAGAGTACCGGAAAGTCATAGACGGCGTCATATCGTTTCTCAACGGCAATGTCAAGGAAATCTGCGATAAACTGAAAAGCGAGATGGAAGCCGCTTCTGCCGCCTGGAACTTCGAGGTCGCGGCGCAGAAACGTGACGCGCTTAAGGATATAGAAGGTATGCTGGAACGCCAGCGCGCCATCCAGACCAATGACGCACAGCAGGATGTGCTTGCACTGGCACAGGACGGCCTGGATGCCATGGCCCAGGTGCTCCTGATCCGCGGCGGGCGCATTATCGGCGGCGAGAGCTTCGCGCTCCCCGGGGAAGGGAGCGAACCGCCCGTGAACGTACTGACCGAGTTCGCACTCCGGTATTACGCCGACCGCCAGCCGCCACGCGAGATCCTGGCTCCGTGGATGGAGGATGCGGAAGTCATGCAGGAACTGCTTCGCGAGAAACGCGGTTCCGCAGTCAATGTGACCATTCCCCAGCGCGGTGAAAAGCGCGCGCTGGTACTCATGGCCGAACGCAATGCCGCCGACGCGCTGGAAAAGCGGAACGCGCGCCAGCAGGTGCAGCAGGAACGCACCATCGGTGCCTGCGAAGAACTCGCGCAGGTCATCGGTATGAACGGCTTCCCGCACCGCATCGAGGGCTTTGATATCTCCAATACCCAGGGAACACTTTCCGTCGCCTCCATGGTCGTCTTTATCGACGGAGAGCCCGCGCACAGCGAATACCGCCACTACCGCATCAAAACAGTGGAGGGCCCCAACGATTATGCCAGCCTGTATGAAGTGCTGCACCGCCGTTTCGCACGCACACAGCGGGAAGAAGACAGCGAACGCTGGGTAATGCCCGATCTCGTGCTGATCGACGGCGGGCCCGGTCAGCTCCGCTATGCGCGGGAAGCCATGCTGTCACTGGGCATTGATGTGCCCATGTTCGGCCTGGCCGAACGCGAAGAAGAACTCTGGCTGCCGAACGCCGAACAGCCAATCCTGCTCGACAGGCGTTCCCCCGCGCTGCACCTGATTCAGCATGTGCGCGATGAGGCGCACCGTTTTGCGATCACCTTCCACCGCAGCCTTCGAAGCAAGGCTGCCGTGCACTCATCATTGGAGGACATTCCCGGCATCGGGCCTTCCCGCCGCCGCGCACTGCTGGCACACTTCGGATCGATCAAGAAGATCAAGGAAGCAGACGCGGACACGCTGGCCCAGGTACACGGCATGTCCCGTCCTGCCGCGGAAGCACTGTATGCCGCATTACACCCGCAAATGCCCTCAGACACCGATCAAAACTGAAGAAAATGTAAAAATTGCTTGACATTTCATTGCATATTCATTACAATTATGTAAAGCTCAGAAGAATTGGGCTATGTTTGTCTTTCGAACCGGATGGAGGGTTTCTGCCATGAAAAAACGCCTGATGCTGATCGCGCTGCTGCTGGCGGCTGTGCTGTTGCTCAGCGCCTGTTCTTCCACAACGGAGAACAATAACACGCAGACGAACAATACCGCTGTCGGTCAGGTCGCGCCGATGAATAATACAGCCGCGAACGACGCTGCTGCGAATGCTGCCGCTGCTGCCAAGGAAGAAGAGGACAAGCTTCTCACTTCCAGCCTTTATGATGCAAACGGCAACCGCATTTACGCCGGTGCCACTCCGGTACCTATCGATCCTGTTGACCTGCCCACCGCCACACCCAGGCCCGAGTTGACCTTCACCTATGACTGGTATACCGCTTCCAAGCTTGGCATTACCTTCCGTTCTGCCGTGGGCTATACTGTCAGCGACGGTCTCAGCGATACCTACATCCTGACCGAGCCGGCCATTGCCGTGCGCGACAATTATCCCTGCACCATCTCGCTTACCGTCACTGCGATCACCAAGAACCATACTGTAGCTGACGTGAAGACCGACCTGGCCAATTTCCTGCAGAATGAAGGCAGGCAGTATGAGACCTGGCAGACCTGGACCGCTGAAAGCCGCACCCTGATGGATGGCAAGGGCTACTACAACAACTACCGCGGTGTCCTTGCTGACGGCACTGTTGTCCGAGGCCGTGTGCATATGGCGATCATCGGCGACAACCAGCTGCTGACCCTGCACATCTCCTGCCCCGGCGGCTATAACTCCAGCTATATGAAGATCTACGATCAGATCCGTTCTTCCATCAAGCCTGTCAAGTAATCCCGTGTTTTCAACAGTCCTCCTTCCGCTTGACAAAAGGGAAAGAGGACTGTTATTCTTTTGGAGAATTCGCTTTTCAGGAAGGTTTAAATGAAGAAGCTGCTGTCGATATTCCTCCTTATCTGCCTGGTGCTCTCCTGTGCCGCTGCCGAGCAGCCGGCATCTTTTTCCCTTACTGCCCCGGACAGTATACGTCCATATTCCGAGCATCGCTTTACAGTGACCCTGCCGCAGGCCGGCGAGGTCACATTAACACTGCACGATCAGTACATTTCTTACGAAATAGCCCATGTGCAGGCCGAAGCAGGTGAAACGGAGATCCTCTGGAACGGCCTCATGGAAAATGATGAGGCACCGCGCCGCGGTGCGTATACACTGACGGTACTGTGGCAAAGTGGAACGGAAAAGAGGAGCATCGATGCTTCCATCAGTGTCAAAGGTTCCGCAGCCGCGCTGCAGTACTGTATCCCGTCCGGCGATATCATCTATGCCGGGCATGAGGGTTTTCTCGTAAACTATCAGGCAACAACAGATCACGCACTGATCCATATCTTCCTCTCCACCCGCGAGGATCCGGATACCGTGATCCGTCGCTGGTCGCTGCAGCCCGAGAACACGAACCCCCACATTTTCTCCTGGAACGGGCAGATTATAGGGAAAAGTGTCGATCCCGGAGACTACCTTCTCACCTTTTCCGTCAAGAACAGCCCGCAAGAACCAATCCAAATCCCTGTTACGGTGACCCTTGATACGCCGCCTTCTGCAAAGCTTGAAATACAGCCCCTCTCATCTTTCAT
>JAFZPO010000232.1 GCA_017550305.1 Clostridia bacterium | reverse complement strand
TTGATGCCGTTCACATGCCACTGGTTCCATACCCAGTCATCCCAGCGGCGTGCGCCCTGAGCAAAAGTATACTTCTGGGCGGCCAGCGGGGACGGATTTGTGGCGGCCTTGTGGTTCATCAGGTCATAAGTCAGGAAATAGCGGTCGCTGCTGACGGCCTGATCAAACATCTTATGCACCGGCGGATAAGGAACTACAGTGTCCTCATTGCCCTGTATCCACAGCGTCGGAGCGGTGATGTTCTTCAGGCTGTCATGGCAGAAATAATCTGCTCCGAACGGTGCAAACAGCACAGCGGCCTTCACGCGCTTGTCCCCCGTATAACCTGCTTCCTCTTCCAGCATTCCCTTATACCTGGGGAAGGCTGCCAGTGTGCTCTCTTTCAGCGTCACGCCCAGCGTGCGCAGCAGACCGAAACCGCCGAAGCTGTAGCCCAGCACGCCCACTTTTTCAATGTCCAGCAGGCCCTTCAGGAAACCTTCCCGGTTGAGCTCAGACAGTGCGGTGATCATATACCGTTGATCCAGGGTACGGTACATCATGGCGCTGATGATCGAGATCTCAGGATCAAAATCCGTATAGGTGGTATCCGTGTGCGCAATCGCAAAGACCACGTAGCCCTTTGTAGCCAGGTTCTCGCCCAGATGGCTGAGCAGATAGCGGCTTCCGGGATATCCATGGCTGACTACCAGCACGGGATACGACTCTTTCCCTGCGTAAGGCTCGGCATCACGGACAGCGCGTCCGGGATAATCGTATGCTTCCAGGAAATCCTGCTGCCCGCCGCCACCAATATAGTCAGTATAGAAGGACAGCTGGCGGGTCCCTTCTTCTACTTCAGCGGGATACCACACTTCCACGGTCAGCTTACGGTCATAGCGCGGACACGGATCATTCTCGCTGACTTTTTTCAGGTCCACCTGGTCATGATTCACGATCTCAATGGTGCGCACGCCGATGGCATACTCTCCGCGCGGTGCAAACAGCGGGGTTCCGGCAACTGCGTCGCCGATCACACTGCCCTTCGGGTATTCCGGATCATATTCAAGATGAAAGCTCTTTGGCATTCTGCTTTACTCCTTTGTGTTCTCCAGGGCCTGGAAAAGCTTCGGGAATACATCGTCCGAATGCAGAAGCCCGTTCCCCTTAGGCCCGGTATAGAAGTCTTTCTTTGAGCATCCGGCGCGTCCTCCGCCGGCGCACGCGCAGGCGCAGGCACAGGCACAGGAAGCGCAGGCGCAAGAGGAACGTACACATCCGCCTGAATGAGTGTGGGAATGAACAACAACCGTACGTCCGCCGCCAAACCCGGAGCCGCCGCGGTAATTGTCATTCTGCGACGCGCTCACGATCAGGACAATAACGGCAACCACCACGATCGCGCCTATGACGATCATGTAACTGTCATCATCATCCTCTGCCGTCACCCGCGTAGCCTGCTGGTTCTCGTTCAGCTGCATGAAATAGCTGCGGGGATAGACGACCTCCGCACGGTGCCTTTCGCCCTTATGCAGTACGGTATTCCAGTACAGATAACCTTCTTTTGACAGCTCCGTATTGGAGGATATTATGCCGTCCGCCTTCCAGCGGATCACGGCATTCTTCACTTCGATGTTGTCAAACCATCCCGCCGTCAGGGAGTAGCGCACGTTGTCGCCTTCCAGGACATACAGGTAGGACTGGTGCAGGGAAAACTCAAAGGTTACGACCTCGTTTGCCTTATACTTGCGGTCAAACGTGATTTTCACATAGGAGCCGCCGTCAGACAGATATCCGATCTTTTTAATATTCTGGGAAAGCGCTGTAATGCTGTCGACATGCTGGTTGGGAATACCGATCTTTACCCATTCCAGCGGGCCTTCCGTCTTATCATCCAGGACCCGCCAGTCAACATGGTAGGTCAGGTCTGCGGTCCCGTCTTCGCGCATCTGCACACTGACGCCGAAATTGATGATCTCATCCAGATCCTTGGCAAGTGCGGATCCGGTCAGCAGGCATATCACGATCAGGGTCAGAACAAGAATCTTTTTCATCAGCAGCCCACCTCCTTTTTCAGCGGGCATTCATGGGTCATCTTCGCCGCAAAGGAACGGATCTTCTCTGCTTCGGGATTATTCCAGATCTGTTTCCAGTCATCCGTGAGCATATTGCCCAGGGGCTTGTCCGACAGCCAGCTCTGGCAGGGAACCACGTCGCCATTAGGCGCAACGGCCATATTCGACAGACAGGCACCGCAGGAAGGCACCGTCAGCCCCAGCTCCTGCAGATCGGACTCCTTCAGCCATCCGGGAGAAGTAAAGGAAAGCTCCATCTCGTTTTCCGCGCAGAACGCAGCGGCAGCGGACAGGGTCTTAAGAAGCTCTTCTTCCGTCAGCTGTGTGGCCTGGCTGTCCTTCTCCCTGGCATTCCCCGTCAGGATCAGGCTGGAGCAGGACACATACGCAATGCCAAGATCCCGGAGATATTTCAGTGTCTCCGTGTATTCCTTCGCGTTCAGGCTGCACAGCGGTGTATTGACGCTGATATTGAGGCCGGCTTTCAGCGCGTTCTTCAGACCCGCCGCGGTCTTATCAAAGTTCTGTGCGCCTACCAGCGTGTTATGTGTCGCCTCATTGGATGAGTACAGAGTGAACTGTGCACTGTCCAGGCTTGCATCGTACAGGGCACGGCAGAGCTCTTCCGTCATGTTCACACCGTTGGTATTGAGCCGGGTCATGAACCATTTGGAATACTCCACCAGCTCCACGAGGTCGTCACGCATGGTGGGTTCACCGCCGGTGAATGTCAGCTGCGGGATGTTCGCCTGCCGGCATTTATCGATCACTTTCTTCCATTCCGCAGTGGTCAGTTCCTTCGTTTCCGCTTCAGGCTGGCCTGCTGCATAGCAATGCAGGCATTTCTGATTGCAGTGCCAGTGTCCGTCCCGGGTCATTGCGGAGACCATGAGATCGATCCTGTGCGGTGCGGTCATGTTCGGCGCATATTCCCCCAGGCTCAGATAACCGATTTCGGTCTCCGGCTGGCGTCCGTAAGCGACATCCATCAGCGCGCGAAGCATCTTGTCCAGGTCGTCATGGATCGTCTTCTTCGGCGTTTTGGGGAAGATCCTGCAGGTCTCGGCTACCGTCTGTTCCACGATCCTGTCCAGATCTTCCTGCTCCAGCGGCTGGTCCGGATACTTATTGACCTGCTCGATGAAGTTATTCAGAAGTACCGTCCAGCTGGGATTCACGGGAATGATATCCTGTCCGTTCAGGATCGCTACGGACGGCTCCTTCAGCGGGTTCTTCGGCGGCACCAGGTGGATGCGCACCACGCCCGGTCCCCGCGGGTTCAGCGTGGTGTGCGATACACCGGTGAACCTGGTCTTCATGTATTTGCGTTCCCTGAAATTCATAGTTTCCTCCACTTATGCAAGCAGGATTATTATATCTCCGAGAAATCGATGTCTACGTTTGCGAGCACTTCATAGTCCGGGAAGGCTTTCTGCACATCCGCAATCACTTCCGCGCATACCGCCTTGCGGTCCTTGGCGTTGAAACTGATCACCAGGTCAAAGCGCAGCATCTTCTTTTCTTTTGACATATAGAAGCCGTGCATCTGGCGCACATGCTCATGCCCGATCGCGATATTGCGTATCTGTTCCCTCGCAGCGATGATCTCTTCATCTTTCGTGTTCATGGCGTATACGCCGATCGCCGTCAGGATGACGTGATGCTCACGCAGCACTTTCGTCGTGATCTCGCGGAGCAGGTCATCCAGCTGTTCCGCGGAATAGGTATCCGGTACCTCGATATGAACAGAACCGTTCCAGGTATCCGGGCCGTAGTTGTTCAGCACCAGATCGTATGCGCCGTGCACATCGGGAAAGCTCGCGATCGTCTTCTTGATGCTCATGACCATCTCGGGCTCATTGCGCTCGCCCAGGATCTGGGAGACCGTATCCCGGAGCATTTCAATGCCTGACTTGATGATGATCAGCGAAATGATGGCGCCCAGCCACGCTTCCAGCGACACATTGAAGATCAGGAAGATGGCAGCGGCCACCAGCGTGGAGGCAGAGATAATGGAATCCAGTGTGGCGTCCTTGCCGGAGTTGATCAGGGAATCCGAATTGACCTTCTCGCCGACTCCCTTGACATAACGTCCGAGCACGATCTTCACGACTACCGCCACGCCGACAATGATCAGCGAAACGGCAGTATAATCCGGTGTCTCCGGATGGATGATCTGTTTGACCGACTCAATGAACGAAGTAATACCGGCATACAGCACGATCATGGAGATGACCATGGCGCTCAGGTATTCGATGCGGCCATAACCGAACGGATGCTTCTTATCCGGTTCGCGGGCTGCAAGCTTCGTCCCGACGATCGTGATGAGCGAGCTGCCGGCATCCGAGATGTTGTTGACAGCATCGAGCACGATCGCGATGGAGTTCGTCATAAGACCGATCACGGCTTTGAAAGCGGCCAGGAATACATTCGCTATGATTCCGATGATACTGGTCTTAACGATCGTTTTTTCGCGGGAAACCTCGCCCGTCAAGTTCATATCAGGCTGATTCATATTTAGTCCTCCGTGCTTCCAGGTGAATCTGGCTGTATAATTTCACAAAAAGAACACCTGCCCTGAAGCCGGGTTCAGGTGCTCTGTCTAGAATTGTACTACAGCACCGTCTATTTTTCTATCTTTTTATATCAAATAATAGCAAAAAAGGGTACCGACCTCTACAATCTTATCCGATGGCAAGTTTTTTTACGGATACCGTGCCTTCCAGCACGCTGATCTTCAGCCCGCTGACCGGGACGCCAGGCTTAAATACACCGCTGTACCGGCTGCATCCTTTCCTCACGCT
This sequence comes from Clostridia bacterium, assembly GCA_017550305.1. Lineage (GTDB taxonomy): Bacteria > Bacillota > Clostridia > Christensenellales > Aristaeellaceae > SFMI01. The sequence goes on along the minus strand of JAFZPO010000232.1, from coordinate 10,212 downwards.
GATCTGCAGGCATTCCCCACCTGCTGAAAGGATCAGCATCCCCTCACTGTCCGGGCTGACATCGATGCTGCATTCCAGCTGCCCCGTAGTTTCGCTGAATGAATAGGCCGCAAACTCTCCTGGATGGAGGACCAGCGTGAAACGGTCCCATTCACAGTCAAAGAAGAATTTCGGCGAGCCCGGTTCACGGTCACGGCAGATGCACATCTTTGTGTTCTTCCTGTAATCCTCTGTGCCCGGGATTGCTGAGCTGCTGTAGGATTCCCCCTGACCCGGGAACTCATCAAAGTCAACCGCATACAGCTCGAAGGGCGGCTTGCGCAGGACATGGCGCATGACTGCCTCATTGCATACGCAGTTCTCTATACGGATATTCTCAAGATACTCATCAAATATCTGTCTGGCTTTCTGATAGCCCGGATGCTTCCCGCCGTGAATATAGTCAAGGAACAGATCATAATCTGCGGGCTTCCGGACCGAGTACGGCGAGTTCGTGCAGCTGAGCTTTTTCCATGGCCAGACATTGATGCCGATCCCGAGTTCCATTGCCAGCAGATACAGCGCGGCATACCACTCGTTCACGTTTTCCCCGGTCTCCCCGAGCCACAGCGGGATATCCAGCTCCACTGCTTTATCCATATACTTTTTCAGGCTCTCAATGTCCGGACCGTTGGCATAGCGGTGGAAATGCAGCACCATATTCTCATCCACGCGTTCCGGGAATATCCGCAGGTCTGTCGCCCAGTGCGCGCCCTCTATGCTCAGCAGATGATTGCGGTCGACCTCACGGATGGCCTTTGCCAGGTCCCTGTAATGCTGCGCCAGAACGGGGATAAACGCATCATGGTTCCTGTCCCCTTCGCCCGGAGCAACAGGCTCATTGAGCAGGTCGTATCCACCGACGATCTCGCGGTCGGCGTTCATCTCCGCCAGCCTGCGCCACAGCGCTGTGGATTTATCAAGGTTCCACGGATCCATGAACAGCCTGGGATTGTCATCTACGCTGTCATCGATATTCGCGCCAGTCTGCCCACCCGGTGCACAGTGCATGTCAAGGAACACATACAGCCCGTATTTCTCACACTGGTCGATCAGGTGCTTCAGGTCTTCAAACCCCTCTTCACGCCAGACAATACCCTCGCCTTCTTCCATGAACTGCCTGTAGTCCAGAGGAACGCGTACGGAATTGCAGCCCATATCGCGCATAGCCCTGAGATCGCCTTCAGCGATATACCGTTCCCGGAACGCATGCCAGAACTGCCGGGCATAATCCTTCCCCGTCAGTTCCTCCAGCACCTGTTCTATGCGCCTTGAACGATCAAAGCGGGGCGTATCGAATGCGCCCCACATGTACCCTTCCTTCACATACAGATTGCCAAGTCCCCAGCCGATCAAAAGGATCTCTTTTCCGCTTCCGTCAACGATCTTTCTGCCGCTGCGATGAAGAAACCCGCTCATGCCTTCCCCTGCTCCATATCCTCTTTCTGATATACCCTTACATATTCGACAGCCATTTCGTAAGGCAGGTCTTCTTCCCTGACCGGTCCGCCAAAGAATCCGCCAACCGCAACATTCAGGATCATGTAAAACGGCTGGTCAAACGGCCAGATCCCAACATCCGATATGCCGTTCCGGTCATACCTGCAGACCGAATCACCGTCCAGGAAATACTCGATCTTGTCCGGCGTCCATTCCATCGCATATGTCCTGAATTCCCGGGTCGCACCCGGGTTATAAAGCTTTGTCGTACGCTGCTGTTCCGGAGGCCGCATATGATTCATTTTCTCCGTGTGGAGGCTGTAGAAGAGCACATCCGGCTCCCGCATCGTGTGCTCCATCATGTCGATCTCACCGCACAGCGGCCATCTGACACCCTGTCTGGAAGCGACCGGCATAAACCATATGGCAGGCCATGACCCTATGCCGCACGGGATCTTCGCGCGAACTTCAAAGTAACCGTATTGCCAGGCCGCATGCGGATATGTCATCATGCGCGCAGAGGTATAGCTGCGTCCCATATCCTCTTCCTTCAAAGAACGCAGATACAGGCAGCCGTCCCGGACAAAAGCATTGCTCAGGCGGTCGGTATAGGCCTGAAGTTCGTTGTTCGCCCATTTTCCGCCCGTCTGGAATGTCCATTTCCCCGCATCCGGTTTCCCGTCATGTTCAAACTCGTCCGCCCAGACGAGCCGGTATCCTTCTTTCATGCATGCCTCCGTTTCAGGACAGATAAACGTCTATCCTCTTGATGCCGTGGGTGCGGATCGCGGCACTCTCTGCAGCTGGCAGAAGATCGCCTGCGAAGCTCTTTCCGGACACTTCGATTTTCTGAACTGCAGCCTTTCCCTCACCATATGTGTTTCTGCCAGTCTTGTTGTGATAGACCACACAGCAGCTTCCGCAGAGCGTGAATGCCGCTTCGCCGTTTTCGTCGAACAGGTCGGCACGAAGCAGAGGTGCGAACCGGAAGCATGCTTTTCCGTCCTTCTCAACAAACCCGCCCTTGCCCACGAACATCATCTTCCACAGGGAGAGCATTTCGGCAGTGGAACCTGACAGGCGTCCCACATACCCACGGCCGTGCGTATCCGGATCCGGGTTGACAGACGACGCAATAAAGGAGGAGTTCTCAAGAATGCTGCGTCCGTATACCGCGGGATCGAGATGCGGGATCAGCGCCGTTTCCGCGGTTTTATAGAACTCATCGTAAAGCCCGGCTTTCATCATGCCGAGCAGGTATTTGTATTCCATATGCAGGAAGACGCTTTCGCGCTCGAGCCAGCCAGGCGTAAATACGCGCACGCGGCCGATTTCCATACCACATTCCCCGATCGGCGCAGAGGTCTTGTACATTTCGAGCTTCCGGTCATATAGTTCGCTCTCGCGGATCTTCTGTACCATCTCCCGGGCTGTACCGATATCCTCGCTGCCGCAGGAAGCCAGATACCGGGCCGGGCCCTCCAGGAACGGCGGCAGGTCTTTTCTCTCGAGATTCTTTACGATCGCACCGGGCATTCCATAAGGGGTAATGTACGGAGTCCCGTCCGCATTCATCCGCGGCTCATATTCGGACGCTTCATATGTGAGGAATGTGGGCATGATCCCTCCGCCGATCTCCAGCGCGCGTTTCACACCGTCTTCCAGCGTGTCATGCATGAGCGCCAGGACGTCGGCCAGCTCAGCAAAAGTCACGTCTTCGCGTTTTCCGGTAACGCCGCCTTCCGTCCTGTCACGGAAAGCCTCGCGCAGGCATGCGACTTTATCCCAGCATGCATACATGCAGCTGTTTTCCATGTAAGCACTGCGGATATCCCTCATAAAGGCTACCGGCTCTTCGAGCATGGAAACGGTTTTCTCCGGATCCTTCGCACGTACTGCTTCAAGCAGGAAACGTACGAGCCTGCGCAGTTCGAGCGTCTCGGGCATGCTGCTCCCGATCATTCCGGGAAGCCCGTTCATGGCGTCATTCCAGCCGGGCTTGCCGCCGTCCATTTCGACACCAAGGCGCTGGCTATCCAGCAGTGCGAACTTGTTCACAGCCAGCGTCAGCATTTTTTCAAACACCGTTGAATATACGATCCGGCCATCCGCGTCACGCATCCAGTTCGTGCCACCGGGGTCAAATCCCGGGCGAGCCGCCTTGACCTCGCTCGTGCGCAGCGCGCCGTACTGGCGCACATGCCCTTTCTGGATCACGTACGTCTCGCTGCGCGGACGCACGGCCACAGGGCTGTCATACCATGTACAGGCCGCCTTCCCAAAGAGCAGCTCGTTCTTCTTTTCAGGCCACACGGACAGATAGTCCTCGACCAGGTCCAGATCATAGTCCCAGTGATCGCTCCAGTAGCCTTCGCCGAAGCCCGCCTCAAAGCGCTGCGCGCACAACGGGAGCAGTTCGCCGACGAATTCTTCGGGTGTTCCCTTCAAGGCCAGATTCTCCGCAGCCAGGGCATTCGTGATCTGGCCAGGCGTAAAGGGCTTATGCAGGATCTTCCGGACAATCTCCATACCGCTGTCCATATACCTGGAAAGAACGGTATCCGCCTGCTCTTCGTACGCGGGATCCAGCAGGAACGTGCTTGGGCGGATCTCAAGCGGATTGTAGCCGTCGATCTGCGCCAGACTATAGAAGTTCACGATATCATAGTCCCCGATTTCCGGATGCAGCGAGCAGTCCATACGCCTGTTCTGGCAGACGTCACGGTAGTTGCCGTTACCCTGCGAGAAATACTCACCGGCAATCGAGAAGAAATTGTAATCGCGCTCGGGATCGCCGTGCTTGCGGCTGAAGAGATGCAGCGTGCGCTGTTTCTCCCCGCTCCCGCTCACGAACGGGTATCCGCCGCGCAGGAAGTTGTCAAGATAGCACTGCTGGACATACGCGTCAAGCAGTTTATCCGCCGTATGCGTCTCAACGTCCGCTGTCAGTTTCTCCGCCGCCGCACGCGCTTCAGCCAGCTTTTTCTCCGCATACCCGGGCGCACGGAAATCCCTGATCTTGCGGTTCAGAAGCTCCTGTGTCTGCGTATAACCCATGTATGCGGTAAAGCTCAGTGATTCACCGTCCTCCACATCGCGCGTGACCGCTGCAAACGCGCAGGGCACCTTGTTCGCAAAGACCTGCGGCGTTTCCATAACGCTTCCGAGCCCGTTCTTCCGGAAGCGCAGCGGGTCCATCATTGAACGGTCGTAGCCGAAGATGATATCGCGGTCATACACGGCAGGCAGCAGCTCCCCGTCCATCACGCAGGCGAAATACCAGCCGCCGGTGACTTCCTTCATCTCGGCAGTATCCTCGCCCGTCGCACGCTGCTTATAGATGGGCGCGCCATTCTCGATGTTCCCTACATCCGTCCAGCTCTTTAAAAGGTTCGAGAGTTCCTTGTACGCACCATTCTGCAGCCCGAAGGGGATCACCTGCGGCATGCCGTCGAGCATTTCAAGCGCGATCCTGCGTCCTGTCCGGTTCTCGAGCGTCACGTGGCGTACCACCGCGCCGATGTTCTCGTTCGGGAGGATCCAGTATGTCACGGTCTGGCGGATACCGTTCTTCTCCTCACGGACCGTCAGCACGTTCTTCTCGATCTCCATCTCGCGTACTGCGTCCTCGTCTGCACGGAAGAAGGGTTCGTAATACTCCCCGTCTATGCGCATGAACGTGCGGAACCCGCGTACCTGCGTATTCTCATACCCGGTATTCGCCGGGTTGAACTCCATCATGGCATTGCCCTTATGATGGATGCCGAACCCGCACATGCCCTGTCCGCGGTTCGTATAGAACGACCACATCGGGATGCCGGTCACCCCGGTCAGGCCGGGCAGGAAGCTCGAAAACGGTGCCTTCCTGGCATAGTCACGGATAATGAAAGTATCTCCACGAAGCTCAAAGTCCTGCATTGCTAATCTCCTTTTCAACAGCCGCTCATTGTTTCACCTGTCCGGTCAGAGCCAGGATCTCGGGGCTCTGGTAGACACGGATATAATCCACCTCGAACCGTGCCGGGAGGCAGCCTTCGTCTATGCCTGCCGCGCCGCCCCAGTCACCGCCGAACGCGAGATTGACCAGGATATGCATCCTGCGGTCAAACGGCCAGATCTCCTTTGTCGGCCGTTCGGTCATATCCAGCGGCCGGTATGTCCATGTCTCATTACCATCGACCGAGAAGATGATCCTGTCCGGCAGCCATTCGACACTGTAGGTATGGAACTCCTCCATGACCCCCGGGACACGGATGCTCTTATTGCGTGCCTGTCCGGCATGGTAGCGGTCGACATGGATGCTCTGCACGATCACGTTCGGGTTATACCCGACATGCTCCATGATATCGATCTCGCCGGATGCGGGCCAAGCGCCGTATGCCCAGTCCGTGGGCAGCATCCAGATCGCAGGCCATGTACCGACGCCCGAAGGCAGCTTGGCGCGCGCCTCCACCTTGCAGTACAGCCAGTCTCCGACATTGCGCGTCACCATGCGGCAGGAAGTGTAATCCTTTCCGCCCTTCCTCTCGATCCGCGCCTCGATCGTGAGTATCCCATCCTGCACAGTCGCGTTATCCCCGGGTGTATAGTACTGCAGCTCATGGTTCCCCCAGCCGCTGCCTCCGGTATCATAGCGCCATTTCGCGGTGTCCGGCCTTCCCTCATAGTCAAACTCCTCGGCCCAGACAAGCTCGTATGTCAGCGTGCTGTAGTCATACTCATATCCCGTTGCTTTCAGGTTTGCTTCATCGACCTTATACTTTTCCGGATCGACATAGGCGTCCGAGACGCTCCCGCCTTCATGAAGCTTGTCCTCATTGCGCGGCAGTCCCCCCGCCTGTGCACAGGAGCACAGCAGCAGGAAAAGCATCAGTACAGCCAGCGTTTTTCTGTTCAGCATGATCATTCTCCCGTAATACCTGTATTCTCAATGCCCTGGATAAACTTGCGCTGCACGAACACATAGAGCAGCACCAGCGGCGAGATCGAGATCAGGGTCGCGGACATCTTGTACGCCTCGTTCAGGCGGAACGCGCCGCCGACCGCTGAGGCCGCGCTTTCAAACTCGCTGTTGAAAAGGTTCAGCTTTGCCGGCAGCAGGGGCAGGTTCCCGCGCAGCAGCGTGCTTGTGATATACGTCTCGTTCCAGTTCCACACGAAAGAGAACAGGAAAACGACCAGGATCGTGCTGCCCGATATCCTAACCACGATCGACCAGAAGACGCGCCATGCGGAAGCGCCGTCGATCTCGGCTGCCTCGTCCAGCACGCGCGGGATCATGTTAAAGGAAGTATAGAAGATCAGGATCAGCACAGCGGAATAGACACCCTGGCCCAGGATCGCCATGGCCGCCTGCGGGATCACCGTGCCCACCAGCTGGATACCGGTCGCCGTCTGTGCCGTGACCAGCATCATGAGGCGCGGCACCATAAGCACGGGCACCGGCATGATGAAGGTCAGGATGATCATGACGAACCAGAACCGCTTCCCTTTGAAGTCAAACCTCGAAAGCGCATACGCGGTCATGGCGGAAACGATCGTCTGCGCCAGTGCAAGGCCGCCGGAGAACAGGATCGAGTTCCTGAGCGTCACCTCAAGCTTCAGCACCTGCGCGGCAATACGCAGATTATCAAATGACCAGGTCTTGGGGATCCAGGTCACAGACGGATCGACAATGTCCTGGGCCGACATCATGGCCTTTGCGATCATTTCCAGGATCGGCTCCAGATATACGAACCCGATGCAGATCAGCACAAAGTAAATGATGATCTTTCCGGGAACGGCGCGCAGCCTGCGCCATCTGCCTTCTCTCTTCTTCTTGCTCACAGGACCACCGCCTTCGGTTTTCTCTCCCGGAAGATCAGGAACGCCGCGCCGATCACCAGCAGCACCATGATGCCGTACAGCCATGCGTAAGTGGCTGCATAGCCAAGTCCGGTAGCAGTATTATTGGTCGCCGCCTTGATCAGGCCGTAGATATCGCTTGTGTCATATGAGCCGAGCTGGACGATCGTGAAGATCGATGCCACGAGTGCCGTCGGTTTCGCCATGGGCACCGTGACTTTCCACAGGACCTGCCATTCGTTCGCGCCGTCGATGTACGCCGCTTCATACAGAGAATGATTGATGCGCTGCAGTGTGCTGATAAACAGTACGATCGGAATCCCCGTAAACCACAGGATCATGGAGAGCTGATCAAATATCTCCTCGAGGAAGAGCGTAAAGGTCGGCGAGTAACTGTACAGGATACGGAAGATCCAGATGCTCTTGTAGACCTCGCTTACGCCCTGCGAGAGCGTGATCGCCTCATCCGCGCTGTCCAGGATCTGGCTCATGACAGGACCGGAAAGGATGATGATCGGCAGGAAATAGATGATGCGCATGATCGTCCTGCCTGTCTTGATCTTATTGAGCAGGTACGCAAGGATGAAGGATACGACAATGATAATGAACGTATACGGGACCACCATGCTCAGGAAGGACAGCAGTGCCGGTACGAACTCCGTGTTCCGGAAGAATGCCGTGTAATAGTTGTCCAGTCCGATGAATGAGATCTCATACCCCTTGATCGTGGAACTCACGCTGCAGAAGCTCAGGTAGATCGTCATAAGGAACGGGAACAGCGTGAACACCAGGAATCCCAGGATCCAGGGACTCATGAAGAAATACCCGAGCCGGTTCTGCTTCCGGGTCATATAGCTGCCCTTGCGGGCTCTTCTCCGCTTTTTCACCATGATCCCTCCCCCTTACCGGACCGCAACGGCGCGCTGCGCCGGTACTGTCACACCGTCGAGCTCGATGTCGTTTGCCGTATAGTTGATGATGATCTTCCGCTCTTCATCGCCGCGCCGGTAGCTGTTTACGATCACACCGTAGCGCACCGCTTCACGGCCGGTCCAGTCAAAGCCCTGCACCTGTGTCAGGACCTCATTGATCTGCGTGTAGATCGAGCGGACCAGTTCGCGGTAAAGCTCATACTCCGTGGAGTACATATGCGATGAGAGCGTGTCCGCCAGGTTCCAGGACGCTTCCTTTGACAGGATGAACGCCGGCGAGATATTGTAATCTATCATGCGCAGGATGCAGTCCTGCGTATAGAACGAGAAGTTCGCGTACGGCGCGTACATCTCCATCGTCCCGCGCAGCACCATCTGCAGGAACGGCACGGAGTCCGATTCGTAGATATACCAGGAATTGCCCACCGGCATCTGCAGGAACCGGTCGGTATACTTCCACAGATACTGGTTCGGGTTTTCCAGGTTCAGTTTCACGGTAATACCGGCAAGCGTATCCGCATACAGCCTGATCGTTTCGGTGAGCGTCGTTTCACAGCCGCTTCGTGACCAGTTCGAATTGAGCACGTTCGTGATGCCGGAGAGTGTAACCGAGCCGGAGTACCCTTCAACATTCCGCGCGAATGCCGCAGTCCAATCGGCCGTCTTTTCCGGTGTCGCGAATCCGAATATGGCGACCGGCGCGCTTTCCTGCAGCAGCCAGCGTTTGTCCACGCTCACATACCAGTTGCTGACCGCCTTTACCGCAGTCCGGTAATAGCTTGTCATGACACTGTTGATCGTCGTCGTCTCGCGCGCCTGGGAGATGTCTATCCCCTTGCCTGCAAACTCGGTGATAAGCTTGCGGAACTCCGCCTTCGTACCCGTCTTTCCGGAATAGGTATCCTTATCCGGGCGCGTCAGGCTCTCACCCTTTTTCTGCCAGCCGATGAGTCCGCTGCTGATATTGGTGATGCCGTCAGCGATGACGTCATTCAATATCTCGCGCACATCATCCGTCGTTGTGACAGTGACCTGGCGCGTCAGGATCACGCCGTTCTCGGAGTCTGACATGATGAAATCGAGACGGATCGGGATATCTGCAGACGTTTCGGGCATCTCTGTCAGCACGCCTGTTTCGATCAGATGCTCACGGTAGGCCTTGGCCATGCCGACATAATCGGCAGAAGGCGTCCCGTCATTCCCGTCACCGTACAGGAAACGGTAAGTTATATCGATGTCATAGTCGTAAAGCGAATCCAGCGTGGTAAAGAATCCGCTGCCGTGCTCATCATAGAGCTGGTAATACTTGATATTGTATTCAAACCTCGGGTATGCCCAGGTATAGCTCGTGGATTTGGTCTCATCCGGGTTCACGATGATATCCAGGTATTCCGCACCGGAATCCGCCCAAGCTATATAGCCCAGCTGACGGTCGCCCTGCGCCATGCCGAACACGGGCATGATCGGATCATGCACCGGCACGTCATCCACCAGTGTGGTGCTGTAATAGGTCTCCGTGGCGTAATCCCTTCCGTATACATCGCCGCTGTATGGATTAAAAGCAGAAGAGTTGTCGCGGAAACGGATCAGCGCACCGCTGCCGTCCGGCACGAACACATAGCCCGGCACACGGTAATTGTCCTGTTCGATCCAGTCGAGCGTCTGCTCGTCAAGCACTTTCATGCGTCCGCCGCTCGCGCACAGGAAAGGCATGATCAGCACGGCGGAAAGCTTGTTAAGGTCCTTGCCCGAGAACTCCGACCGCGGGATGCGGTAGCGGATGCCAGTATCATTCAGTTCCAGGTATACGTTCAGTGCGATCTCGGGCGAGGAAAATGCAATACTCAGCACATATGCACCTTCTTCCGCTCCCGGGGAAAGCGTCGAGGATGCGTTCTTCTCGGATGCCGAGGAGATCTGCTTCGTCTTGTCGCTGTCGATATACTCGATCGTGATC